>JAODLU010000173.1 GCA_025464125.1 Microbacteriaceae bacterium
TCCGACGTGCGCTCGTCGGTCCGCTGTAACAGTGGGCTCCACGGTGACGTCGTTGTTGAGGGCACGGGATGGCCGGCCGGGTTCGCCTGCGAATCTTCGAGTCCGGCACGGAGCAATTCAGCGGGCAGAACTGAAACTCGGCATCCATTTGCAGGAAAATCCAGCGGTGTGGTTAGAGCGTCGGCGATTCGGTTGGTATAGTCGTCAGGTTGGCTTTTAGCCGGCAGGTATGCGCCCGTAGCTCAGCGGATAGAGCAATTGACTACGGATCAATAGGCCGGGGGTTCAAATCCCTCCGGGCGCACCACCGAGAAGCCCCGTATTCCTCGTGATTACGGGGCTTTCGTACGGAAGGACCCCCCAGTGGGCGGACCAATAAATCATTACTGCCCCGTTTGCGGGTACTGGGGCCTAGACGAAGAACCATTCAGCATAGACGACGGTGACTCGCAAGAAATTTGCGACAGTTGCGGGTTTCAGTTCGGATTCGACAATGACCACCTGGCCTGGCGACGCCGGTGGATATCGGGTGGCTACATGTGGTGGTGGCGTGACGGTCCGCCCGCTTTTTGGTCCGGAAAACGCCAATTGGACTTATACCTGAACAAGAACATCTAACAGCGCCGCGAGAACGTCAGGAAATCGACGAGAGCCTGCATCGATCGCTCGAAGCGATGTCCTCGAGGCGACGCCTGAGCGGTCCTGGACGCCGAGGGGCCGGGGCACGTAATCGGAGGTGTCCGTTCGCTGGCGTCGCAGCCTCGGCCTTGCCGCGACAAGTCGCAGAATGCCAGCATTGGCTGATGACTAGATTCGCAATTGATGCACCGATTGCCTTGCGCCTCATTCGCGGGAACGAGGTGGTGAGCGCCGAGCACCAGCTGGTCGCCCCGGCATCCATTCGTTCGCAGGTGATGTCGTCGTTGTACAGGGAGGTGCGCGAGGGGATGTTGGATGAGAAGGCCGGACGGCAGCAACTGAACGGCCTGGCCGAGCTGAAGATGCGTCTGCTCGGCGATCGTGTCTCACGCGCGACCGCATGGAAGATCGCGGAAAGGCTCGGGTGGGACGACATCTACGACGCGGAATATCTCGCTGTCGCGTCGCTGCAGGCTGACGCACTGGTGACCGAGGACGAGGCTCTGCGAACGGCAGCGACAGGCATCGTCGCAATCGCCGAATGGGCCGACCTGGTCAGCTAGTCCGTTACTTTCTCGCCCCCGCCAGTACCTGGATTCACCATGGGAGCCGTATCGCGGTCGTTCCAGACGCTCTCGCAGAATATGTACTGACCAGTTGACTCCGCCGACTCTTGGGCGGACGGTCTTGGCATGAACAACAACAGCATCGGCGTGGGTGGCACGCCGAAAGAAAACCCCTCGCACTGATGGGTGCGACCGAACTCTGGCTGGTGCGACACGGCGAAAGCATCGCCAATGTCGCGGCGGCCAGGGCGGAGGCGTCTGGGGCCGAGCGCATCGACGTTGAATATCGTGATGCCGACGTTCCTCTTTCGTCGGACGGCGAGCGTCAGGCCGCTGCGCTGGGGGAGTGGCTTGCGGCAAATATGGGCGGGCGGCGTCCTGCGGCCGTGTGGGCGTCTTCCTATCTCCGCGCACAGCAGACCATCGACATCGCAATGCAGAAAGCCCGCCTGGCACTCACGGTTCGGGTGGACGATCGCCTGCGGGATCGTGAACTGGGCATCCTGGATTTGCTGACCTCGCATGGCGTTGCGGCGATCCACCCGGATGAGGGAGCGCGGCGGGACTGGATCGGTCGTTTCTACTACCGACCGCCGGGCGGTGAGTCGTGGGCCGATGTCGCCCTGCGGCTGCGTTCGTTCCTGAGGGACGTCGACCTCTACGACGATGGTGAGTGCGTTCTTGTAGCTGCTCATGACGCCATCATCTTGCTGTTCCTCTACGTCTGCGGCGGCCAGACCGAAGCGCAACTGCTTGAGTTCGCGGGCACCCACAGTGTTGCGAATGCGTCTGTGACACGACTCAGCCGTCCCGCCGGCGTGGGCCTTTGGACAATTGAATCCTTCGCCGAAACAGAACACATCGAAAACAGCGACGCTCCAGTCACGGAGCACCCGGGAGAAACGAATGAAAACGGCGCCTGAAGTCATCACGCCCGCACTGCTCCGAGACTGGCCATTGCCTGTTGCCGAGGGCTCGAAGTACTCTCGCGGCCAGGTCGTCGTCGTGGGCGGGGCGCGACGTTCGCCCGGGGCAGCAATGCTTGCAGGGTCTGCTGCACTCCGAGCCGGAGCCGGTCGACTCACCCTCGCGATTGGCGATTCGGTCGCGACCTCGGTTGCTGTCGCCCTTCCCGAGTGCGGAGTTGTGCCGCTGCGCGAGACCGGTGAAGGGCATGTGCAGGGCAGCTCGCTCTCACTCGCAGCTTCTGACCTGGGGAGTGCGGACGCGGTGCTTATCGGACCTGGGCTGGACGATGCCGACGAAGCGGCGAACCTGTTGAAACTGCTGCCTCCGCTGCTGTCAGATTCGGCGGTCGTGATCCTCGATGCGTTTGCGCTCGGTGTATTGGCCGGCCTTGAAGACGTGTTTCGCCCATTAGCACGCAGGCTCATTTTGACTCCGAATAGTTCGGAGGCGCAGCGACTGCTCGGTCGCGATATCGACGTGACGGTTGACGTGGTCGGCGAAATCGCCGCTCGCTATGGCGCGGCTGTGAGTTGCCAGGGCTTCGTCTGCGATTCAGCTGGTGGTCGCTGGCAGTCCAGCACTGGAACGGTCGGGCTGGGCACCTCGGGCAGTGGAGATGTGCTCGCCGGGGTCGCGGCCGGCATCGCTGCGAGAGGAGCGGATGCGACGCAGGCGGCGGTTTGGTCGACGCACCTTCACGCGGTGGCCGGGGATCGGCTCGGCACGTCCATCGGTTACCTCGCTCATGAATTGGCAGACGAGATTCCGCGAGTAATGGCTGAACTCGGTTGAGCGCAAAGTGATCCTCGTCAAACCTACTGGCGCGGGATCTGCGGTGACCGCCCAGGCCGTGCGAGCCGGATCACTCCGGCAATCGCGATGACCGCCGCCACGACGAACGCTGCTGCTGCCCAGAGGGGCGCAGATGCTGCCTCGCCCAGTACGACGATGCCGATCGTGACACCGACGATCGGGTCGACGACGGTGAGGCCCGCGACGACGAGTTCCGGGGATCCGGACGAATATGCGGTTTGCTGGAAGTAACTGCCCAGCAAAGCGGCCATCACTAATCCGACAAGGCACCCAAGGGTCAGCCAGTCCGCAGCGACAAGGTGAAATCCATCGATCACGATGGTTTGCACCCTGGCGATGAGCACTTTCGCCAAAGTGGCTACGAATCCGAAGAGCACGCCCGCGCCTGCGACGAAGGCAAG
>JAODLU010000176.1 GCA_025464125.1 Microbacteriaceae bacterium
GCCTGTGCGCTTGACCTGCTGGCCCTCGGCGATCTTCTCGAACTCGCCCAGGATCACCACGCCGACGCTGTGCTCGTCGAGGTTCAGCGCCACCCCGAGAACACCGCCGGGGAACTCGAGCAGTTCCTGGGTCATCACCGAGGGCAGGCCCTCGACGTGGGCGATACCGTCACCTGCGTCGATGACGGTGCCGATCTCCTCACGCTGGGAGTCGGCAGCGAAGGAGGAGACATAATCCTCGATCGCGCCTTCGATATCAGCAGCCGAGATTGTCAACTCTGCCATGGCTTTTCGTCTTCCTGCCTTTGTGTTTTCTTGTCTCGAGTTTCGGGGGTCGGCTAGTCCGGGAGGCCGGTCTTCGCCGCGGTCAGCCGCGACGAAATGGCACCGTCGATGACCTCATCGCCGACGGCGATCAACAACCCACCGAGAATCGCCGGGTCGGTGTTCAGCTGAATGGACACCGGGTGCCCGTAGATGCGACTGAGCACCTCGGTCAACCGGGTTCGCTGCTGATCGGACAGCTCTGCGGCCGCATCCACCTTCGCGACGACTTCGCCGCGTCGGGCGACAGCCAGCTCGGCAAGGTCATCGACGGCCTCGTCGGCACGCTGACCCCTGAGCAATTCCGTCGTCTGCGACAGCAGCGCTGCCACTGTCTTGTTCACCGCGGTACCGCTGTCGTCGAGCACCTTGGTCACCAACGCGACCCGGCCTGCGGCAGGCGTCGTGTATTCGCTGAGCAGGTTGATCAGCCGCGGCTCCTCGTCGAGAACCAGGCTGAACCGGAAGAGCTGGTCTTCGACGTCTTCGCTCTCGTCGTCCCGATCGGCACGCAGGAGCAGTGCCAGTCGCGCGACATGCTCAACTCCGTCGAGCAGATTGGCCTCCGTCGACCAGCGCAGCGAAACCGCCGTCTTGAGCACGTCCAGGGCCGGGGCCCCGATCTTGCCTTCGAACAGCTTCGCCACGAGTCGTTCGGCAGGCGCCGAATCATCCTTGGGCTCCGCGAGATGCTTGTTGAGCGACGGCTCGGTGATCAGCACCTTCACCACGGCCGTCAGATCGGCTGCGAGCGTGGTCAACCCGTCGGCATCCAGCCCGTCGGCAACTTCGTCGAACTTCTTGACCAACGCAGCCAGTGACTCGCGGCTGGCCGCCCGAAGATTCACCGAAGCGCCGGTTTCGAGAGTGGACGTGGCCGTCGCCCCCGAATCCGCCATGGCTTCAAGTTCGTCGAGGAACCGGTCCACCGTCGCGGCCTGGGCGGCCGGGTCGGCGACGTGCGCCCTCACCAGCTCCTCGGCGCGCTCCACCGACTCGATGCCGAGGTTCGCCCGCAGATCACGGATGGCCTGCTGACGCAGGAGCTGGACCTGTTGGAGCCCTTGCGCTTTGATGCGTTCGGCATCCACTTGAGCCTGCTCACGCAGCTGCTCGGCGATCCGCTCGGAATCTGTCTTGGCCTCGCCGGTGACCCGGGCGGCCTCGTTCTTCGCGTCCTCGAGCGCCTTGGTGTGCATTGCGTCGGCGTCGGCGAGCTTCTTCGCCGCGGCAGCACTCTCGTCGAGCGCGGCACGCACGGCGTCCTGCTGGTTTTTCATCATCGTCTTGACCGGCGGCACCACATAGCGCCAGACCAGCCAGATGATGACCAGGAAGCCGACGAGCTGTCCGATGAACGTCGACATCAGCGGCTCCCGGAGACGTCGACGCCGAGGATCCGGCCGGCCAGCGTTGCCGACAGGCTGTCCACCGACGTCTGCAATTCCGTGGCCGTGGCCTGGCTCTGCTGACTCAGCTCCGCGTCTGCGCTACGCAATGTGGTGGCAACCTCTCCGCTGGCGTCGGCACGCGACTCGTCGACGACCTTGCGGCCCTCGTTGCGGGCTTCGTCGCGGATTGCCGATGCCTCACCGCGTGCACCCGCCATCGCCTCGTCATAGTCGGCCTGTGCGGCAGCTACCTGTTCGGCCGACTTCTTGTTATCCGCTGTGGTCTTGGCCAGCATGGCTTCCCGTTCGGCCAAGACCTTGCTGACCGGAGGCACAACCCACTTACCGATCACGCCGAGCACGATCAGGAAGATGATGAGCACGACGAAGAAGGTGCCGTTGGGCACCAGAAAGTTGCTCTGGCCCCCGCCCCCTTCCGCCGCGAGGACGGTTGCGCTCACTTCACCCATATCGATGAATTAGCTGACCGGCGTGGCGAAGACGAACAGCGCCATGAAAGCCAGGTTGATGAAGTACGCGGCCTCGACCAGACCGACAGTGATGAAGAACGGAGTGAACAGGCGACCCTGTGCCTCCGGCTGCCGAGCGATGCCGGAGATCAGAGCGTTGCCGGCGATACCGTCACCGATACCGGCTCCGATGGCGCCGCCCGCCATGATCAGACCACCGCCGATAAGCGCGCCGGCAGCGATTGTGGGATTCATTCCTTATCCTCCTTGATAACTGGTAGTCGTATCTACCAGGCTTCTTGGTCCTAAACGGGGTTGGTTAGTGTTCGGCCTCTTCGTGCGCGAGCTCCATTGACTGCCCGAAGTACAGGATGGTCAACAGCGCGAAGATGAATGCCTGGATAAGCCCGACGAACAAGTCGAAGGCCTTCCAGATCGCGTTGGGCGCCCACATGATGTATGCCGGGAACAGCGCGATCAACGAGAGCATGATGCCGCCGGCGAAGATGTTGCCGAAAAGTCGCAGTGACAACGAGATCGGCTTGGCGATCTCTTCGACCAGGTTGATCGGCGCCAGGAACGCGACGTGACCCTTGGCCAG
>JAODLU010000206.1 GCA_025464125.1 Microbacteriaceae bacterium
GACCTGCAGCGCGATGACGAACGAGAGCCCGACGCCGAGCAGGCGGCCGAAGTCATCCTGTCCGTCGAAGCCGATGCGAAAGCCTCGCGAGACGAAGAGCAGGTAGAGGGCGAGGATTGCGAAGAGACCGATCAGGCCGAGCTCTTCGCCGAGGCTCGCGATGATGTAGTCGCTTTCTGCGAGAGGCACGATCTGTGGGCGCCCCTGGCCGAGACCCGTGCCGAGCAGACCACCGTGTGCGAGCCCGAACAGGCCCTGCACAAGCTGGTAACTGCCGCCGGTCGCGTCGTAAATTTTCGGGTTGAACGCGTCGAGCCATGACTCGAACCGGCCGTTCACATAGCTGAGCAGGCGGCTCGCGATGAGGGCGCCGCCGACGAACATGGCGAGACCGAGGAGCACCCAGCTGGCACGCGCTGTTGCGACATAGATCATGACCAGGAACAGGCCGAAGTAGAGAAGCGCGGTGCCGAGGTCTCGCTGGAATATGAGCACGACCATTGCGGCGGCCCAGATCACGAGAATCGGGCCGAGATCCCGTGCCCGGGGAAAGCGCATGCCGAGCACCTTGCGACCGACCATCGACAGGCTGTCCCTCGCGGTCACGAGGTAGCCCGCGAAGAACACCGCGAGGGCGATCTTGGCGAGTTCGCCAGGCTGGAAGTTGAACGACCCGATGCGGATCCAGAGCCTCGCGCCATTCACAGTCTGGCCGATGCCCGGCAGCATGGGCAGCAGCAGCAACACGATGCCGATGAACATCGCAACATAGCTGTAGCGCTGCAGCACCCGGTGATTGCGGATGAGTACCAGCACGAGCAGGGCGAGAACCATCGCCATTGCGGTCCATGCGACCTGGCGGATGCCCGCAGCCTCCCACCCCGACTGGTGCTTGGCTATGTCGAGCCGGTAGATCTCCGCGATGCCGAGCCCGTTGAGCAAAAACACGACCGGCAGGATGAACGGGTCAGCCTGCTGGGCCACGAACCGCATGGCAACGTGCATGCCGAACGCGAGAGCCCCGAGGCCGGTGCCGAGAAGCAGGATGCCCGGCTGGATCGTGCCCGTCGCCCCGAGCTCGACCATCACGATGGCGTACGCCACGATCGCGCAGGAAAAGACGAGTAACAACAGTTCGAGGTTGCGCAGCTTGGCAGGCACCCGCAGCCTGAGCCGCAGCGTGTTGGTGAAGGTGGACCTCTGGCTCGCCTCGATGGGGCGACCGACCTCTGCGCTACTCGCCGTCATGAGCACTGGCTACTTGCTGACATCGGTGAGTCGCTCGATGATGCTCTCGGCGTCGGCGAGGTCGTTGGCGCTGATCGTGTCGAGCACCGACTGGCGGGTGTAGGTCGGCAGGCTCGTGAGCGTCACGCTCGTCTGCTGGTAGACGCTGTGCAGTTCGACGGGTCCGAGGTTCTGCTGCACACCACGGTAGATCGCGACGGTGTCACCGTCCGCGCCGACGTAATAGTGGGACTGGGTCCAGTGATAGCCGACGAAAGCGGCGACGACGATGGCGATCACCAACAGGCCTATTGCGACCAGCCAGCCGATCCTGCGGTTGCGCGCCCGGCGCCGGTCTTCGAGGATCAGCTCGTCGAGATACTCCTCGGACTCGGGCTCGAAGTGCGTGTCCTCCTGCTGGGTGGACTTGAGCGGATGCAGCAGCAGGGTCGGCAGGCGAAGCGGGCGGCGGCCGCTCTCGCCCTCGAAGGTGAGCGGAACCGCGGCGGAGCCGACCGTGACCGAGGGAATGGATGCGGAATCGCCAGTCTCGTCGACGTCGAGCACGACGATCGTCACGTTGTCTGGGGCACCCTGGTCGAGGCTCTCCTTGACCAGCTTGTCTGCGACCTGCCGCGCGCTCGCCGTGCTGGCGAGAGCGGCCTCGATCTTGTCGTCCGAGACGTAGCTGGAGAGGCCGTCGGAGCAGATCAGCCAGCGGTCCCCGGGATTGGTGTCGAGCACTGTCGTGTCGATCTCCGGCGTCGCGTCCACGTCGCCGAGCACGCGCATGAGCACAGAGCGGCGGGGATGCACAGCCGCCTCCTCCTGCGTAATTCGACCGCTGTCTACGAGCCTCTGCACGAACGTGTGGTCGGCTGTGACCTGGGTGAGCGCGTTGTCTCGTAAGAGGTAGATGCGGGAATCGCCGATGTGCGCAATCGCCACCTGGTTGCCAGACCGGAGCAGTGCGCTGACCGTGGTGCCCATGCCGGTGAGCTCAGGATGCTCGAACACGGTCTCGGCAAGGAGGGAGTTCGCGGCGATCAGCGCGGACTGCAGGGCAAACTCAGCATCATGGGCTGACGCGAAGACCTTGTCTGTCTCGATGAGTCTCGTGAGCGCGATCGCCGATGCGACATCGCCGCCGGCGTGGCCACCCATGCCGTCGGCGACGACGAACAACTGGGTGCCCGCATAACCGGAATCCTGGTTGTTCGCTCGGATCTTGCCGACGTGGGAGACGGCAGCGCTCTTGCCCGAAATGGCCACTCCCTTACCGCCGAAGTTCGAAACTTGTGGTGCCGATCCTGATCGGAGTGTTCAGCGGGACGGGAGTGGGGAGTGTGACGCGTTTTCCGTCGAGGAACGTTCCGTTGGTCGAGTCTAGATCCTGGATAACCCAGCGTCCGTCGCTCCAGAGCATGAGCCGCGCGTGATGGGTTGACGTGTAATCGTCGCGGATGATCAGGCCGCTCTCACTCGACCGGCCGATGGTGAGCGGCTCCTGCGGAAGCTCGAGCTCGAGCCCCTGTTTCGGGCCGGATGTGATGGCCAGGCGGGTGGCGGTGGTCGAGGTCGCGACATCCATGGCCTCTGTCGGCACCTCAGCGGCAGCCTGGGGGTGAGGGATGGCAGCAGCAACGAAGGGTGCTGCCGACGCCGTTTCTGCGGGCATCCTGCGCACGCGCTGCCCGAACAGGTCTGACCTGAGCGCGTAGACGATCGCGAAGATGAATGCCCAGAGCACCAGGAGAAGGCCGAACCGCAGCAGCAGGAGGGTCAGCTCGCTCACGAGCGGCCGCCATTGCCGTCACCGGTACGGCGATCTTCAGCGCGGAGGTCGGAGAACTGGTCGACGTCTGCCGACTGGGCGAGCACTCGAAATACGATGCGGGTGCGACCGATGGTGATCACCGAGTCCGGTGGCAGTGGCGCCTTGGTGACCTTCTGCCCGTCGAGTTGCGAACCGTTCGTCGAACCGAGGTCGTTCACCTGGGCGCGGGTGCCGTCCCACAGGATCTCGACATGCTTGCGGGAGGTGCCGGTGTCGTCGACGGTTATGTCGGCGTCGCTGCCGCGCCCGATGATGGTGCGGGACTTGAGAATCGGGTAGCGCTTGCCGGCAACATCAAGCACAGGGGTCCAGGCGACAGTGCCTTTCACGCTCACCGAATCGATCTGCACCACACCTTCGGTGAGGTGCGGATCTTCGGCGAGAGCAATGCTGATGCCGCCGGAGAACTGGTAGCGCTGTGCGGCAGCATGCGTCTGCACTAGCTGGGTCAACTCATCGATGAGGGTCACGCCGATGGCGGTCATGCGTTCGTAGTCGTTGCGCGCAAGGCGCACTGTGAAACGATTGGGAACCAAAATGCGGTCCCTTGCGACGACCGCAGCTTTTGTGTCGAGTTCCCGGCGCAGGGCCGCGGTAATCTCGATCGGTTGCAGGCCCGACTTGAAGGTCTTGGCGAAGGCACCGTTCACTGCCCGCTCAAGACCTCGTTCGAAGCTGTCCAGCAGTCCCAATGGTCTCCTTTGTTACCGCGCCTGTAACCCTTTGATGTTAGTCGGTGGCGCTCTGCACCTGCTCTCAGGCGGCTGGCGTTGCTGTGGTAATGTCGCTGAGTCTGCGCGAGTGGCGAAATTGGCAGACGCGCACGGTTCAGGTCCGTGTGCCCGTGAGGGCATGGGGGTTCAAGTCCCCCCTCGCGCACAAGAGAATCCCAGCCACTGCTTGCAAAAGCAGGGCTGGGATTCGCTGTTTCACGCTGCACGATATCCTGCGAATACGGCGCACTGCTAGCTTTCGCTCATGCTTCTTTGCCCGCGTGATGGTGCCGTGCTGACGCCGATTGTTCGTCCGCCGACGTCGGTGCGGTCGAGTCGCATGAGGCAGCAGCCCGTCGTGACCGGGTACCGGTGCGCGGAAGGTCACACCCTCACATCGGGTGAGCGGCCGGTGGCGTCCAAGGACTAGCGTTTCGGCGGCAAGTCAAGGGGGAGGCCGCCACTGTCTACGCAGCCCGCCAGCCGTGTTACCGTTCCCAATGGCCCGAATCGCTGCTGTCGCACCGGCACTTCCGGCCTTCAGGTACACCCAGGCCGAGATCACCGAGGTGATCGCCCCGCTGCTGACGAGCGATCGTTCTAAGCAGGCTGTGCTTCGCCGCCTGCACGCCGGCAGCAAGGTCGACACCCGACACCTCGTGCAGCCCATAGAGCAGTACGTCGAGCGGCGGTCGTTCACCGATTCGAACGCGATCTTTGTAGAGAAAGCTGCTGAACTCACCGGGCAGGCGCTGATGGATGCGCTCGCCCGTGCGGGCCTGAAGCCCACCGACATCGACTACATCATGTTCACCACAGTAACGGGCATCAGCGCGATGTCGATCGAGGGACTGCTTGTGTCCCGCCTCGGCATGCGGCCTGACGTGAAACGGGTGCCGATGTACGGGCTCGGCTGCGTGGCGGGAGCGTCGGGCATCGCGCGGGTGAATGACTACCTGGCTGGGCATCCGCATGATGTTGCGGTGCTCATCTCGGTCGAGCTCTGTTCGCTGACATTCCAGCCGGACGACGACTCGACAGCCAACATGGTGGCGACCGGGCTCTTCGGCGATGGCGCGGCAGCTGTAGTCATGGTCGGCGACGAACGGGCGAAACGGATGCCCGTCACCGGGCCTGATGTCGTGGCAACCAGGAGCCAGCTCTACCCGGACACGGAAGACGTGATCGGCTTTCTTGCGACGACCACCGGATTCCGCATCCTGCTGACCCCTCGCGTCGCCGAAATCATCGAAGCGAACTTCGACACCGACGTACTGAGCTTTCTCGACTCGAATGACCTCGACCCATCGGGCGTCGACAGCTGGGTCGCCCACCCGGGAGGTCCGCGGGTGCTCGAGGCTTTCGAGACCTCGCTGGGTCTCGGTGACGGCGCGCTGGATCGCAGCTGGAAGTCACTTGCCGCGGTGGGGAACCTGTCGTCAGCCTCGGTGCTGCACATCCTGGCCGACCAGCTCGAAGTGCCGCAGGGAGCTGGCGACACCACACTGCTCTTTGCGCTGGGGCCAGGGGTGAGC
The DNA here is from genome assembly GCA_025464125.1 of Microbacteriaceae bacterium. GTDB lineage: Bacteria > Actinomycetota > Actinomycetes > Actinomycetales > Microbacteriaceae > Lacisediminihabitans. Next base: position 5,313 of record JAODLU010000206.1, read on the forward strand.
GCAGAATTCGTGCTCATGAGGTGGCCATCGTGACTGTGTCACTGCTTCTCTACGCGGTGCTGATCCTGCTGACCGGAGCAGAACGTCTCGGTGAACTCGTGATTTCGAAACGCAACGCCGCGTGGGCCTTCGCCAACGGCGGGCGCGAATACGGCCTCTCCCACTTTCCGTACATGGTGACCCTGCACACCGCATTCCTCGTCGGCTGCTTCGCGGAGGCGTACTTCGGTCACCGTCCGTTCATCCCGTGGCTGGGCTGGCCGATGCTCGTGATCGCGCTCGGCTGCCAGGCTGGCAGGTTCTGGATCATCGCCGTGCTCGGCCGCCAATGGAATACCCGCGTGATTGTGGTGCCGGGACTCGGCCGCATCACCGGTGGCCCATACAGGTTCGTGACGCATCCCAACTACTACGTCGTGATCATCGAGGGCATCGCCCTGCCGCTCGTGCACACCTCCTGGATCACCGCGATCGCCTTCACCGTGCTGAACGCGATCCTGCTTTTCGGATTCCGCATCCCCACGGAGAATCGGGCGCTGCGCTCCCTGGACGAACCGGCACCCGGCACACCAGCATCCGGCGCCACAGCCATGGACTCCCCGGCATGACTTACGACGTCGACGTGCTCATCGTCGGCGGCGGGCCGGTCGGTCTCGCTTCGGCAATAGAGGCACGTCTCGCAGGGTTGACCGCGACGGTGCTGGAGCCACGGGATGGTGCGGTCGACAAGGCGTGCGGCGAAGGGCTGATGCCCGGCGCGCTGCCAGCGCTCGCCCGTCTCGGGGTGGACCCGGTCGGATTCCCGCTGCTGGGTGTCAGCTACCGCAGCAACAGGCGACGGGTCGATCACCTTTTCGGCGACGTCGGGGAGGGTCGGGGGGTGCGGCGAACCACCCTGCACGCCGCACTCGCGCAGCGAGCACTCGAGCTCGGGGCATCCATCGAGGCTGGCAGGGTGGATTCCTTCGAACAGGATGCGACAGGCGTGACGGTCGGCGGCATGCGGGCTCGCTACCTGCTCGGAGCCGATGGGCTGCACTCGTCGGTGCGCCGATTGATGGGGGTAGAGAAGCCCGTTCGTTCGCGGGGGCGCCGCTTCGGGCTGAGGCGGCACTTCTTCATGGAGCCGGAGAGCGACCTGATCGAGATCTACTGGACGCCGGCCGTCGAGGCATATGTGACGCCGGTCGGGGGCGGCGTGGTCGGCATCTCGATGCTCGGAACGCCGGGTACCAGTTTCGATGAGAGCCTCGCGCGCATCCCCGAACTGGCGGCCAGGGCGAAGGGCAGGCAGCCGGCGAGTTCATTGCGGGGCGCCGGGCCATTCCACCAGGAAACAAGCAGGCGCACAGAGGGCAGGGTCATGCTGGTCGGGGATGCGTCTGGCTATGTCGACGCGATCACCGGGGAGGGCATCCGGGTGGGCCTGGCCCAGGCCGAGGCTGCGATCGAGGCCATCCTTCGCGACGAACCGCAGTCATACGAGCGTGCCTGGAAAGAGAAGACCCGCGACTTTCGGATGCTCACCGCCGGCCTCGTGTCGGCCGCAACGTCACCGCTGCGCGGGCTCATTGTGCCGACGGCAGCCACCCTGCCACGGGTGTTCGGCGCGGTCGTGGATCGCCTGGCGCGCTGAGTTGAGGTGGCCGCGAGCCGTCGTGCTGTCGACGTTGTGTTCACGGATCAGGAGATTGGACGGGACGCCCCGCGTTTGCCGCCACGTTCCGCGGCGTGTCGGTCGGATCTCCTGATCCGCGAACATTTTCGCGGCGCGTTAGGTGGCGGTTGCCGCTGCGATGAGTGCGGTCAGCTTGTCCCGCACCGATTCGAGCTCGGCGAGGGGCATCCCGAGTCGTTTCACGATCTGGGCCGGCACCTTCACGGCCTCGACCCTGAGCTCGATGCCCTTCGGCGTTAGTGAGACGGCAAGGGCACGCTCGTCAGTGCTGCTGCGTTCGCGGGTCAGCAGGCCAGCAGCTTCGAGCCGCTTGAGGAGCGGGGACAAGGTTGCCGGCTCGAGCAGCAGCGCGTCGCTGATGTCGGTGACCGTGCGCGGGCTGCGTTCCCACAGGGCCAGCATTACCAGGTATTGCGGGTGGGTGAGGCCGAGGGGCGCGAGCACAGGGCGATACAGCCCGATCACCGTGCGCGACGCGACGGCGATGGCGAAGCAGACCTGGCGATCGAGGGCGAGCGGGTCAACTGGACTCATGCACCCGACTCTAGCCACTGACTGCTTAGTGTGCATATGATTAGTGCACTAAGGAGTTTAGAATGGCAGGCAAAATACCGTGGTGGGATCGGCTGAACAACGCGCTCATCCCATACATCGGCCCACCGCAGCTGGGGCCATACGAGACCGAACCGGCAGTGCACGACGGCGGATGCCCGATTTGCGGGCGCCCGATGGCGGGCCACGAAATCGAGCGTCGTGCCGGCCGGGCAACCCAGATGCACTGCCCGCTGCCTGAGCTGCTGGCCTAACCGAGCAGCAGCGCGCCGAGTTCTTCTGCCGATTTCACCACGGCGACCGCTCCGACCTGTTCCGCGGTGGAGCCGTAACCCCACTCGACAAAGATCGTCGGAACGGCATGGGCTGCAGCCCCCTCGACATCGTGGGAGCGATCACCGACCATGACGGGATTGGACACGTCGGCCCCGCTGTCGGCAAGGCGCTCGAGAGCGTAGGCCACGACATCCTTCTTCGCGCTGCGCTTCTCGTCTTCTGAGGCCCCGGTCAGAAAATCGAAATCCTTCGACAGGTCGTAGTGGTCGAGCACGAGCTTCGCGAGCGACTCGGGCTTCGACGTGGCTAGTGAGAGGGGCAGGTCGCTCGCGTGGATGCGTTGCAGCAGTTCGGGGACGCCAGGGTAGACCATCGCGTCGAACACCCCGACCGACCTGTAGTGGGGCCGATACACCGACAGCGCATGTTCGGCCTCGGCCATCGTCAT
>JAODLU010000221.1 GCA_025464125.1 Microbacteriaceae bacterium
CGATTCTCGTCGAAGACCTTGCTTTGCTCGGGTATTGGCCGTGGCTCGAGGGCCTGCAGCGCGGGGTCGCCGCCCATCATGCCGGCATGCTGCCCGCTTTCAAGGAGGTGGTCGAAGAGCTCTTCCAGAAGAAACTGGTAAAAGCTGTGTTCGCCACTGAGACGTTGGCACTCGGCATCAATATGCCTGCCCGCACTGTCGTGCTTGAGAAGCTCGAAAAGTTCAACGGCGAGGCGCGCGTGCCGATCACGCCTGGGGAGTACACCCAGCTCACAGGCCGCGCGGGGCGTCGTGGCATTGACGTCGAGGGGCACTCCGTCATCCAGTGGGCTGACGGGCTCGACCCGCAGGCGGTTGCCTCCCTCGCCTCCCGGCGAACGTACCCGCTGAACTCCAGCTTCTCGCCGACCTACAACATGGCCGTGAACCTGATCGAGCAATTCAGCCGCGAACGCGCGCGCGACATCCTGGAATCATCTTTCGCCCAGTTCCAGGCAGACAGGGCGGTAGTCGATCTGGCCCGCAAGGTTCGCACGCAGCAGGAGTCGCTGGAGGGTTACGAGAAGGCCATGCAGTGCCACCTGGGGGACTTCAGGGAATACTTCGGAATCCGGCGCGAAATCACTGACCTGGAGCGCAAGGGCGCTGTTCGCGCGGACACTCAGGGACGCGGCGAACGGGAGAAGCGCCAACAGCAGCTGACCGCACTGCGCAGGAGGCTCAAGCAGCACCCATGCCATACCTGCAACGACCGCGAGGCGCATGCTCGCTGGGCCGAGCGTTGGTGGAAGCTGAAAAAGCAGACCGACGATCTCAGCGCGCAGATCCGCAGTCGCACTGGTGCGGTCGCCAAGATATTCGATCGCGTCACAGATGTGCTGCTGGAACTCGGCTACCTGCTGCGAGACCAGCACGGTACCGTCACGGCTTCCGTGCACGGCAGGACCCTGCGGCGCATCTATGGCGAGCGTGACCTGCTCGTGGCCGAGTGCCTGAGGCGCGGGGTCTGGAACGATCTCGATCCAGCAGGCCTTGCGGCCATGGCGGCGGCGCTGGTCTACGAGCCGCGGCGCGACGAGGGCCAGCTTTCAGACCGCTTTCTGCCGAAGGGCGCATTTCGGCCGGCGCTCGAGAAGACGACCGACCTGTGGGCGAAGCTCGACGACATCGAGCGTGAGCACAAGCTGCCAGGCAGTAATCCCATCTCCACCGGCCTCTCGCTTGCGATGAACCGGTGGGCACAGGGCGTGCCGCTCGACGCCGTGCTGAACGACGCAGACCTCGCCGCTGGCGACTTCGTGCGAATGACCAAGCAGACCATCGACCTGCTCGACCAGCTTTCAGTCGTGGCCGACGGCAATGTTGGCCGAACCGCTCGCAAGGCGCTCGATGCGATTCGCCGGGGCATCGTGGCGTACTCCTCGGTCTCGTGATGGGTTCTTTCGAGCCGCCGACGTCCCGGACGAACGGATGGCCTGCGTGAACCGACGGTTGCCTCTCGCAGCCCGGAGACCAGCGTCGCTTCCGATCGCTCTCGCGGCGGCCGCAGCCGGTGGCTTCGCCAACTCCAGTGCCTTTCCGAGCATGGGCTGGTGGCCGATGATTTTCGTCGGCACGGGCTTGGTGTTCTGGTCGCTCATCGGACGCCGATTCTGGAGTTCCATGCTCGTCGGGCTGGTCGCTGGATTTGCCTTCTTCGGCAGCCACATCTTCTGGCTCACCATTTACCTCGGTCCCATCCCGTGGCTGGCCCTGGCGGGTTTGGAGGCCATCTTCTTCGCGCTGGGTGCCGCGCTGGTCGCTGCAGCCTGGAGGGTGATCCCGAAGCTATGGCCGGGCCCTGTGGGTCGCCTTGTGGGCCTTCCCGCCGTCCTTGCCGGCCTCTGGACGCTGCGGGAGGCAGTCACGAGCGTCTGGCCGTACGGCGGATTCTCCTGGGGGCGACTGGCCTTCTCGCAGTCGGACAGCCCGTTCGCGCCGCTGGTTGCGTGGCTCGGCGTTTCCGGCCTGAGTTTCGTGTTAGCCCTACTCGCCGCGATGCTGTTGCAGGGCATCCGGGAAACGAGAATGCACTGGAGCATACGCGGAACAGTCGCAATGGCCGCGGCGGTGCTTTTTGTAGTTTTCCCGGCCTGGCCCGACTTCTCGCACGGAACGATCCGCGTCGCTGCCGTGCAGGGCGACTCGGATGCCGGGCTCTTCGCCCAGCATGTGCCGGGCCAGACGCTCGACGACCACCTGCAGGCCACCGTGCCTGTATTCGGCCAGAAGGTGGATGTCGTGGTCTGGCCCGAGAACGCGTCAGACGTGAATCCCCTGGTATACAAGCAGGCGGCGCAGGTGCTCGACTATGTGACGAAATCGATGGACGCGCCACTCGTGACAGGAACCATCACCGATGATTCACGTGGACGCACCTTCAATAGCCTTCTGCTCTGGGAATACGGCAAGGGCTCTGTGCAGCAGTACGACAAGATCAACCCCGTTCCTTGTGCCGAGTACCGTCCGAATCGCGACGTCTGGTACCGGCTCGCCCCGACC
>JAODLU010000236.1 GCA_025464125.1 Microbacteriaceae bacterium
TTGCAGGGCAGCGTGATCACACTCGTTCTCAACCAGCAGCTCGACATCAAAACCGGCAGCCTCGAGGTCGAAAGCTACACCGGCACCGTGAGCGACCCGTCAGTTGCCAAATTCGTCAAGGGCAGAAAAGACGGGGGCGCCGAGTTCAATCCCGGCGTGAAACCCCTCAAGGTGGGCGAGACGCAGGTCACGCTGAAGAACGCGCAGGGCGGCATCCAGAACGTGGTGTTCACACTCAAGGTGACCAAGTAGCACCTGGGCCTTATGGCGCGATCGCCCCGAGCTTTGCCGGGTTCATGAGCCAGAGCACGCGGTAGATGCCGTCGGATGCCGCGAGCACCGTGAGCATCGCAAAATCCACACCAGCGCGGCTCACCGCCACCGCCGCCTGCCCGTTCGCGTCGATCCAACGGGTGTCTGCATCCGTCCAGAAGTGGTGCGACATCGCGTAGACCACCTTCGCAACCCGGTCGCGACCAGTCACCGGGAACCGGGATGCCCGGCCGACTCCCCCGCCATCGGAGATGCTGGTCGCGTCTTCGGCCAGCATCTGCTCGAGTGCAACCACGTTGCCAAACCGGGCAGCGCTGAGAAAGGCCTCGAGCCGCTTACGTTGTTCGCCGGCATCGATCGGCTCGCGCAACTCGGCGGTGACGAGCGCGCGAGCAGCCTCGATGTGCTGCAGCACTTCGGGCTCAGGCAGCTGCACTGCCGCTGCGATATCGGTCGACTGCATGCCGAAGTCTTCGTGCAGCACCCACGCTGCACGCTGCGACGGCTGCATCTTCTCGAGCACGGCGAGTTCGGCGAACCCGAGCGTGCTGGCGCTGTCGCCACCGAGGTTCGGGTCAACGCCCGTCTCCACTGGCTCCGGCAGCCAGGGGCCGGGGTACGCGACACGTCGGGCCTGCGCGAGCTCGGACTCCGCGATTGACACCCGGGTGACGAGGGCGGTGAGGTCGCGCGCGCCTGCGGTGTCGCGCGTGCCCGCCGTGTCGTTCGTGCCCGCGGTGTCGTTCCTGCCTGCCGTGTCGTTCGCTGCGGCGAGCCGGGCATCCGCCATCACCACGTGCGCCTCGGTCACGCTGCCGAGCATGCGGTACGCGATGCCGAACAACCGGGGTTGCGCTAGTGCGAATGCCTCGTCGGCGGTCGGGTCGGTTGGCACGCTTTCATCGTATGGGTCGCCGCAGGGGCCGACGATACGCCGCTCGTTTCGCCCGCTGAAAGTTGCGCGGATCAGGAGATCCGACGCGGCGCGCCGTCGCGCGAAACGTGTAACCCGGCGTGTCGGGCGAAACTCCTGATCCGCGAAAACGTGCGGGCGCCAAACACCTGGCCGTGCTCGAAGAGGTTGGCCTGGTCGAGTCCGAACGGGTGGGGCGCGAGTTGCGCTACCGCGTTGTCGGTGCGCAGTTAAGCGCGACAGCACGCCAGCTCGATCTCATCGGAGCCGTATGGGATCGTCGCCTGGCCGCCATAAAACTGATTGCGGAGCAGCTGTAGGCGGGGTTGAGTGGGCGTCATGGCACAGGTCATCTCGAACGCATCGGTATCCCTCGACGGCTACATCGCCTACGACGACAACTCGATCGGCGACCTCTTCGAGTGGTACGACAACGGGGATGTCGAGGTCGTCAACAAGGGCGACCTGCCGGCATTCCACCTCACAAGGGTGAGCGCGGATTACTGGGCCAGCTGGACACAGTCCCTCGGCGCGCTGGTGGTCGGCCGCACACTCTTCGACGTCACTGACGGGTGGCGGGGCGAGCATCCGCTGGGGGTTCCGGTCGTCGTTCTCACGCATGAACCGCCGACCGACTGGTCGTATGCGGGTTCCGAAAACTTCTATTTCGTGACGGAGGGCATCGAGGCTGCGGTGGCGAAGGCTGCCGACATCGCCGGCGAGCAGACCGTGGCAGTCGCAGCTGGCACCATCACTGGCCAGGCCCTCGCCGCCGGCCTCCTCGACGCGGTGAACATGGATGTCGTGCCGTTAGTGCTCGGCTCGGGCAAGCCATTCTTCGGCAGCACGCCCCTCGACACTGTGCGACTCGGTGACCCGGTCACGGTGGTGCAGGGCCGCCGGGTGACCCACCTGCAGTTCCCGGTGCTGCGCGGCTGAGGTTGCGTAACTCGAGCTGCGGCTCAGCCCGCGGCGCGTCCGATCGCAACCCAGGCAGACGCGTCGACGCCGAACGGACCGTCGGGCAGCAGCCGTGCGCACTCCGCGCGCAGGCCCACGATGGCATCGGCATCCAGCGTGTTCACGTATTCGCCGGCTGGCCCGACGCCGAGCAGGTATGGCTGCCACCACTCATCGAACGAGGTGAATTCGACGCGCACTGTCGAGAGCATGCCGAGCACCTCGGTGACTCCTGCGTCGACGAATATCTGCTGCAGGTGGCCTTCGGTGGCTCCGGCCAGTTCCGACCCGTCTTTGGCCGTGTGGTCGAACCGTTTCGCCGCCTTCCAGAAGAGGGCGAGCGGACTGGTGTCTCCGCCGTGATCCCACACGCTGGCGGCGACTGTTCCACCTGGCCGCGTGACCCTCGCCATCTCGCGGATGCCCGCCACCGGGTCCGTCATGAAGTGCACTACCAGCTGCGCAGCGGCGATGTCGAACGACTGGTCTTCGAATGGGATGCTTTCGGCGCTCGCCACCTGGCTGTCGAGGTCGGGGAACCGCTCGTGCATCCTTTCGATGAAGGGTGGTGACGGGTCGATCGCGCGAACGGATTCCACCCCGAGCACGTCGACGAATCGGGCGGTGAGCGCGCCAGTCCCGCAGCCGACGTCCAGCGCGCGCTGCCCGGGCCTCGCCGCTATCGTCGAGGCGAGCTGTGCGGCCAGGGGCTCCGAGAACCTGCCCATGAACTGCCCGTAGGCGTCCGAATCATTGAATGGCATCTCAGGGGATCCTGTCCATTGCGGCGATTGCAAAGGCCGTGCGGCGCTGTGGTATGGCTCATGGTAGGGGCGACGCATGCCAGCGCGCAACGGTCGGGTGAGTAGCCTGTGCTGCATGACTCGCCGCATTGGTCGCCGCACTGCCGCCTGGATAGGCCTCGCCGCACAACTGCTCTTCACTGTCTACTGGCTCATCGCGCCGCTCTGGCAAGGCCCTCGCTACAGCGTGCTCGAACACTCGATCAGCGACATGTACGCGGTGACGGCGCCTGCCGGCATCGTGATGGTCGTCGTGCTCACGGTGTGTGGCGCAGCAACTCTCGTGTTCGTGTTCTTCGCGCTCATCCCCGCAGTGCGCAGCACCGGATGGGCTGGCTGGCTCGGATCCGTGCTGCTGGCCCTGTCGATCTTCGGGCTGGGTGACCTGCTCACGCCGTTCGAGCGACTTGCCTGCCGTCTTGCGGACGCGGGATGCACGCCGGAAAGCCAGGTCGCAAACGCCGGTGGGCAGCTCGACTCGACGCTCAGCACCATCGGCATCGCGTTTCTCATAACCGCCTGCGTCTTCCTCTTTATTGCTACACGAAAGGTGGCGGGATGGAGCCGCACAGCCGTCGTCGTGCTCACGGTCGCGATCGCACTGGCCGTCGTTTCCGTGCTGCTCGCAGTGTTCGGATCGGCGGCTGGCGGGTTGCTCGAACGGGTGATCGCGCTTCTCGGCGCGGGTGCGATCGCAGTGCTCGCTGTCAGGAGCCGACCCACTGCGTGACCCTTCGGCGAAGCGGCCATCCAATCGTCCCCCGGTTATCCCGCTGGCTGCAGTGCCTATGGCGTATGGTGATGGGCGGACATTGAGGTCCGACAGCGGCCTCGCCAATAGACCCTTTTTGGGGCCATGACAGGGCGGACGCGGGGTCGTATCGTGGCAAAGAGCCGTCCCGAACGGGACGCAATTCAAGGGGATGTAATGACCGCGGCTAAGCGCGATCGGAATGCTATTGCGGCGGGGGTCGCAATTATCGTAATCAGTGTTGGACTGCTGTTTGTGCCGAACATCGGGCTGTGGCTCGGGCTGGGTTTCGCCATCATCGGGATCCTGCTACTCGGCAACTGGTACAGGACGGCTGCGGCTGTTCATCCGGTGCCGCTGACGCTGCACGCTGATGACAAGCACTACGACGGGATGACCGTGCAGTGGGTTGATGCGCCCGAGCGGATCGATCCTCCTGAACAGATCGATCCTGCAGAGCAGCCGCTCAATACGCCCCGTCTCGGCCAATAACGGCCCGCACGGTTTTCAGCAGGATCATCAGGTCGCCGACCACTGACCAGTTCTCGACATAGAACAGGTCGAGTCGCACCGACTCTTCCCACGTCAGGCGCGAGCGTCCGCTGACCTGCCAGAGACCTGTCAGTCCTGGCTTGATGAGAAGGCGACGCGTGACGCGATCCTCATAGCGACGCACCTCGTCGGCCAGTGGGGGCCTCGGGCCGACGGCGCTCATGTCGCCCCGCAGCACGTTGATGAACTGCGGCAGCTCGTCGAGCGAGTAGCGACGGGTGAAGCGGCCCACCCTGGTGATGCGCGGGTCAGCGCGCATCTTGAACAGGATGCCGTCACTCTCGTTCAGCGCAGCCAGCGCGGCTTTGCGCTGCTCAGCGTCTACCACCATCGAGCGGAACTTGAGCATGGTGAACGGCACTCCGTTCAGGCCGATGCGCTGCTGGCGGAAGAAAACGGGTCCAGCACTGTCCATCCTGATCATGCACGCGATCACAAGCATGGGAATGGCAAGGATGAGCAGGGCGAAGCCCGCCAGCACGATGTCGACTACCCGCTTCGCGACGTGCTGCACGCCCGTGTACTGGGGCAGGTCGACGTGCACCATGGGCAGGCCGTCCACCGGGCGGATGTAGATGCGCGGTCCGGCTACGTCGGTGAGCTTGGAGGCGAGGATGAGCTCGACCCCCGAATTCTCTAGGCGCCAGCCCAGTTCCCTGAGTTCCTGTGGCCCACCGGGCAGTTCGCCAGCGACGACCACCGCGGTGATGCCACTGCTGCGCACGAGTTCCACGACATCTTCAAAGTTGAAGTGGGGAACGCCCTCGTCTGTGCCGCCCCACTTGATGGCATGCTCAGAGGCCGGCGCGTGGGTGTAGGCGACGCCCATGGTGCGGTAGCCCGCCGAACTGTTCTTCGCGAGCAGGTCCATGACCCTCCGCGCCTCGGTCTCGCGGCCGACGACGAGAGCGCCGGTGAGCAGCCTCCCATCGCGACGTTTGGCTACGAGCCATGACCTCCAGATGAACCGCTCGAGAACGAGCGCCACGAGTCCCGCGGGGAAGGCTATTGCCAGGTAGCCACGGGCTACGTCGAGCTGGAAAAGCATGGCAATGATCGCCAGCCCGCCGAATGTGAGGAGAGTGGCCCGCACCACTCGGCTGTATTCCGTGAGCCCCATCCCCAGGATGCGGGTTTCGCGTGAGCGAGCGGCGGCGAGAGCCACCAGCCAGATGATGCCGACCACTGCACCGAGCACCCAGTAGGCGACACCGCTCTGGGCGACCTTCTCGTTGTCAGTGCCGAAGCGCAGCACCTGGGCGAGTGCCAGCACGAGCACGATGATGAATGCGTCACTGGTTCGCAGTGCGGAAGTGAGACTGCGCCTCCACTCCAGCGCATTAGCCAGGCGATCCGGGCTGTCGGCACTGCGGGACTGGCGTCGCCGTTCAGGCCGGAAAGATGAGGCAGGCGTATGCCCCACTGAGGGCTCTATCGGGTTGGCGGCACTCATTGCACTCCCTCGGGGATGGGGTGGGGTACGAGATTTACCGTCGACACTGACAGATCGCTCCTCTGACGGGTTCAGATTCGCGAAGATTAATAGTCGCATTTCAACATTCCCGACACAAGGGGTTGTCGCCGGGAAATCGCTGGGCTATGCGGTCATTCTTCGATGCCGCGGGTGCTTACGTCGCGATTCCATCCGGTCTGGATACCACTGGCAATCGTGCGCTTCGCACGATATTGGATGGTGGCGTAGACGATCGAATATGCCGCGAACCCGAACCAGAGCCGTGGCCTCGCGAGCACCCTGCGCACGAGGTGAAGCTGTCGCTGGCTGGCAGGTTGTTCTTCGGCGTTCTGCAATTCCGCAGGCAGCTGTCGGTTGCCGATCGCGATGCGCACCCCGCGATGGGTGATGGCGCGGATCGTGCGCGGCGCCTCGATCGTGAAGGTGTGCTCGGCGAGCACTGCCCTCTCATCGTCGAGGAAGAGCTGTTGCACGAAGCGGTCATCAGCGATGACCTGGGGAAACTCGCCCCACCGTTCGCGACCGGCTCGGGACACTGCGTACACGCCTGACCCGATGTGACCGCGTGAACGGAAGTCGGTGAGTCCGTCCACCTCGTAGTACCTCCGCACCAGCCAGGAGCTGCGCGACGTGTCGATCTGCAGCCGGGGGGCCGCCACGAGCGGGTCGGTACCAGCCAGCACGTCGGCGACCGCAAGGACAGCCTCGCGCGAAATCACGACATCCGCGTCGAGGTACATGCGCGGAAAGACTGATGATGCCGCGTCGCCAGCGTTCAGGGCTGCGATCTTGGACGCCTCGTCGATCTCGATAACTATCACGCCTGCGAACGCACGTGCCCGCTCTATCGTGCGATCCGTGGTGCCGTTGACGACTACGACGATCTCGATCTCGCCAGCACTCCCCCCCTCGAGCATCGCGGAAAGCACCCGCCCGATGAGTTGTTCTTCGTTGTGCACGGCGATCACTACACCGATTCGAGGGCTCATGCAGCGACTGTAATCCATCCGGCGCGCTTGCCAGGAATAGCGGCGCCTGTACGCTGGACCCACTCGAGCGTCGCCGGTTGTACCCGCCCCCGAAGGAGCCGATCATCGCTTCCGCACTCCTTGCCTGCTCAGGCGGCGGTCATCTCAAGGAGCTCTTCGACCTTGCCCCGCGCCTCGGCATCGCCGCAGAGGACCAGGTCTGGCTGACCTTCGACAACGGCTTGAGTCGCAGCCTGCTGAGGGACCGCGAGGTGATTTTCGTGCCATACGTCAACCCTCGGAGCGTGATGGGCACCATCGGTATCCACCGGACTGCCCGACGACTGCTGGCATCGAGGGAGTTCGACATCGCGGTCAGCACCGGGTCCATTCCGGGTCTTGCCTCGTTGCCCCATTTCGCCGCACGTGGGGTGCCATCGCACTTCATCGAGAGCGCAGCCCGTTCTCTCAGTCCTTCGCTGGCCGGGCGGCTGATCGCCCGCTTCCCCAGGGTGAAGACATACACGCAGTACCCGCACCTGGCGAATGACAGGTGGAAGTACCGCGGCTCGGTGTTCGACGAGTTCGAGGGCAACGACTCACGCATGCCGGTAGGCAGCATCCGCAAAGCAGTCGTGACTGTCGGCACCACAGTCGGTTATCCGTTCGACAGGCTGTTCGCCCGCATCGCGCCCCTGCTCGCAGACTGCGACGAGGTTCTCTGGCAGGTCGGCGACCAGGATGTCAGCAGGTTCGGCATCGAGGGTCGCGACAACGTTCCGCACAGCGAGATGCAGGCCGCAATCGCCGAAGCAGACGTTGTCATTGCGCACTGCGGAACCGGATCCGCGCTGACCGCATTCGAGGCAGGCAAGTTTCCGATTCTCGTTCCCCGGTGGCAGCAATATGGCGAGCACATCGACGACCACCAGATCCAGATCGGTCGTGAACTGGAACGCCGCGGCCTGGCGTCGCTCTGCGAGGCAGACCAGATCGACGCGAGCGACCTGTTTTCCGCGGCGAGCAGGTCAGTGAATCGCGTAGAAGCCCAGCCATTCACGCTCGACTGAGGAGGATCACTCCTCCAGTGAACGAGCCGATGCCCGGTACACGCGCCTCAGCACCACGAGCTGGTAGATGACCACCGCGGCTTCCGCCACCGCCTCGGCGACTGCAGCTCCGTGCGCGCCGAAAAGGATCGTGCCGACGACGAGAACAGGCACGCCGAGCGCTGCCCCGAGTACCGCGCTCAGCGCAACCGCACGGCCGGCGCCGAGGGACATGAGACAGGCGATGCCAACGGTCTGCGAGATCGTGGTGAACAGCAGTGTGGCTCCGAATGAGGTCGCGAAGATTAGGTCAGTTGAGAGCTTGCCCGCCGACAGCAGCACGCTCACGGGGATCGACAGTGCGACGAATCCAATCGCGACTCCACCAGCGATGCCGCTCACTGCACGCAGGCCGGTCTTGATGCGCTGCAGCCTGGTGCGAAGATCCGGGTGCGGAATCCACCCCTGCGCGACCTGCGTGAGGGGGGTGACCGCTGCATTGGCCAGCTTGAAGACGCGGTCCGCGAGGGCAAAAATGGGAGTCTGGGCCGGCCAGAAGATTGCCACTGCGACAGTCGGCAGGTTCAGGTAGGTGGTTGAGACAGCCGCCGTCAACGCAGCGTGCCGTTGCAGCATCAGGGTGGCGCGTATGCCTCGGACATCGTCGCGCACGAACCATCTGCGAGTCGTCAGGCTCACCATTGTCACCGCTACAGACACGACGATGCCGAGCAGGAGGCCCAATGGAAAGACGAAAAGAGGGGCTCCGAACAGCACCGCAAGCGCTCCGCCGAGGCCGCCGACCGCCTTCGGAACCGTTTCGAGCATGAGGTAACGGGTGGGCGCCGAAAGCCCCACGAAATACCAGGAGCCCGTCAGGCCGCCGATCGACCCGGCTGCTGCCGCAAGGGCGGCGGGCAGGGCCGCAGCTGGCGCGACCAGGCCAGCGGCGAGCGCTGCGACGACGGCGACCGGGATCGCGAGCAGCCCCCTGATGGCGAGCGAGCGTCGGAAATAGTCGTCGGCGCCAGCTCGGTCCAGCATCGCGACGCTCGAGGACCCGGAGACCGCCCAGCCGAACCCGACGATCACGCCGCCAACGATGCCCACAGATTGGCCGACAGCGACTCCTGACCACGCGAGCGGCCCGACAGCGCTGATCAGGACGGGAACCGTCAGGAAGGTCGCGACCCCCGAAACGATCGTCGACAGGCCGAAGCCCAGCACCCTTCCGAAGATTCGAGAGAACCGGCTCATCGGCGCTCCGACGTCTCCGCGAGCAGCTCAGGTGCATCGCCCAGGGGATCCAGGCGTGTGTCCCTCGCGATCCTGCGCTGGGCTCCGCAGAGCCCGTAGACGAGGAACAGGAATCCGGCTGACTGCGGGAACGACAGTCC
>JAODLU010000266.1 GCA_025464125.1 Microbacteriaceae bacterium
ACCCCGGTGGTCAGGTTGATCATCCCAAGGGTTCCGTCGTCGCCCCAGGAGATGTAGTAGCTAGCGCCCGTGGTCGGGTCGAATGCGGCCTGGCCTGCACAGTCTTCTTCGACGCCGGTGCTGTCTCCGACCGGCGATCCGGCAGCCGTGATCGGGTCGACCGAGTAGAGAGCGGCGCCGTCATGCGTATCAGCGAAGTCGCAGCTGATGGCCCACAGCTTGTCGGTAGCGGGAAGCGTTGTCGGCGTTGCGGCGAGTGCCGGGGTCGCCAACAGGAAAGGCAGAGTGAGTGCGGCGGCCGCGATGAGGCCGACCACGAATTTCTTCGAGGACATGAGGCTCCTTGTGGAGTCGAAAAAGGGAAAGGAATAGCAAAGAAGAGGATCGGTGCTGTTACTCAGGCTAGTGGTGTCCGGGTGGCCAGCACGTCATGGCCGCTCGCTGAGCGCTTCGGATTCCACGCTGGTGAAAGCCGTCCACATCGCCGCGTACCGACCGCCGAGCTCGAGCAACTCGTCGTGCGATCCGATCTCGGCGATACGCCCTGCATGCAGCACGGCGATGCGGTCCGCCGTGCGCGCGGTCTGTAGCCGGTGCGCGATCACGATCGTGGTGCGCCCAAGCGACACGCGGCGCATCGCCGCCGCCACCCTCGCCTCAGTTGCGAGATCGAGATTGGATGTCGCCTCGTCGAGCAGCAGGATCGCCGGGTCGACCAGCTCGGCCCTGGCCAGCGCGATCAACTGTCGCTGCCCAGCGCTCAACGACCTGCCGCGCTCGCTCAACTCGTGGCGGTAACCACCGGAGAGTTGCTCGATGAAGTCGTGGGCACCAACCGCTCGCGCAGCAGCCTCGACCTTCGGGTCGCTCGCTTCAGGCTTGCCGTACGCGATGTTGTCGCGGATTGTGCCAGTGAACAGGAACGCCTCCTGCGGCACGTAGCCGAGGCCTGAGCGGAACGCCTGCAGGTCGAGTTCGCGTACATCCCGCCCGTCCACCAGCACTGCGCCTTCGTCGACGTCGTAGAAGCGGGCGAGCAGCTTCATCACAGTCGATTTGCCGGCCCCTGTCTCGCCAACCAGCGCGACAGTTTCGTGCGGCGCGATGTGCAGGTCGATACCCCGCAGCGCTTCGGGGGGCTTCGTGAAGGTCGCGTCCTGTTCGAGCGGCAGCCGGGCATCCGACGGTCCTCGCAATTCTTGGAGGCCGGGCCTGGCAACCGCCTGCGGGTAGCTGAAGTGCACGCCGACGAGGTCGAGGCCGCCGGCGAGGCGACCAGGATCAACGGCATCGGATGCCGCGGGTGTCAGCGTTTCGAGCTTCATGAGTTCGGCGATCCTTGCCACCGACACCCGTGTCTGCTGCCACGAATCGAAGACCTGGGACAGCTGCTGGATGGGCGAGAAGAACATGTCTATATAAAGGATGAATGCGATGAGCGCGCCGGAGGTGAGGTTGCCGTCCGCGATCATGCCAGCGCCGACGCCGAGCACGATCGCGCTGGCCAGGCCGGAGAGAAACTGCACGAACGGGAAGTATGTTGCGACGAGCCGTTGCGCGCCGATGCGGGATTCGAGGTACCGGGAGCCAAGCCCGTGGAAGCGCTTCATGGTTTCGGTCTCGTGCACGAATGCCTGCGACTCGCGCACGCCGGAGAGGCTCTCCTGGAAGTCGGCGTTCACTATGGCAATTCGCTCGCGGGACTCGTCGTAGAGCCGCTCGGAGCGCCGCCTGAACCAGATCGTCGCAATGACGAGCGGCACGACGACGGTGAGCGTGCAGAGTCCGAGCTCGAGGTTGACGGTCAGCAGCGCTGCGCCGACGCCGACGAATGTGACCGCAGCTACAAGGGCTGACAACAAACCGTTCTGGATCAGCGACTCGAACTGGTCGACGTCTGTGGTCATCCTCGTCATTACCCGGCCGCCCATTTCGCGCTCGTAGTAGTCGAGCGAGAGCCGCTGCAGTTGCGACCAGATGCGGATGCGCAGGCTCAGCATCACCCGCTGTGCAATGCGCCCGGTGATGAAGGTCTCCGCGATCTCGTCGAGCAGGTCGGCGAGGGTGACCACGAGGAAAAGTCCCGAGGCGATGAACAGTACTGTCGCGGAACCCGCCTGCACCCCGTCGTCGATGCCGGTCTTCACGAGCACAGGGCCGGCGAGACCCGCGAGTGCGTCGACGACGACGAGCAGCAGCCCGAGGGACAGGGGCCTCCGGAATTCGCGCAGGAGCCTTCCGAGCGAGAACTTCCTGTCCTGCACAGACTCGGCGATCGGATCCACCACGGGGATGTCGCGCAACGGCCCGAGGGCCGCGACCTGTGCGAGCAGCTCAGGTGTCGCAGCCGCGAGCGCGCCCATGCCGCGTCCTCCCCCACGACCACCGCCGCCGCCGAGTCCCATCCCGAGCGCAGAACCCGCGGCCACCGACGTGCGGCCTGCGGCTCCTGCGCCAGCGGAACCCCAGGCCGAGGCGGTCGTGCCGTTGTCGGTCATGGCGGCCAGCGCCTCGATGCTGCCGCCAGCTGCGGCCACCGCGACATCCTCGTCGAGCCCCTCCAGCAGCGAACGATAGACAGCACTCTGCTCGAGCAGCTGCTCGTGGTTGCCCTCGCCGACAATGCGGCCGTTATCGACCACCACAATGCGATCGGCGAGCCTCAGCGTCGATTCGCGATGCGCGACGAGCAGCACGGTTCTCGTGCCGAGTGAATCACGCAGCGCGTCGTGGATAGCCTCCTCGGTCGAGGCGTCGATCGCACTTGTCGCGTCATCGAGGATCAGGATGCGCGGGTCATACAAGATGGCGCGGGCAAGCGCGATGCGTTGCCGCTGGCCACCTGAAAGGCTGAGTCCGCGCTCGCCGATGACGGTGTCGTAGCCTCGCGGCAAGGCAGCGATGAACCCATCGGCCGCAGCGATCTTCGCCGCTGCCTCGACCTCCTGCTGGCTGGCTCCCGGCCTGCCGTAAGCGATGTTCGCGCGCACCGAGTCCGAGAAGAGGAAGCTCTCCTCGAACACCACGCCCACTTCGCTGCGCAGTGAGTGCAGGGTGAGATCGCGCACATCCACGCCCTCAACGGAGACGCTGCCGCTTGAGGGATCGTAGAACCGCGAGATGAGGGCGGTGATCGTGGACTTGCCGCTGCCACTCGGACCCACGAGGGCCACCCGCTCGCCCGGCGCGATCACGAGGTCGATTCCGTCGAGCACCGGGGTCTCTCCGCCGTAGCCGAAGTGCACGCCGGTGAACTCGATGCGGCCGTCGCCCGGTGGCAGATCTATTGCATCCGGAGCGTCGGCGATT
>JAODLU010000268.1 GCA_025464125.1 Microbacteriaceae bacterium
CGGGTGCCAGCGATCCGAATGTGCACGATTGCACCTGGTCGCCGTACTGGAAGGTGAACCCCTCACCGGTGTGGACCAGGGGAGGGCAGCCGGTGACCGGATCGCCGAAGCTGTAACCGCCTTCGCCGTTGGGAGTGGCGAGGTACAACTCAACGCCGGCCGCACCGTTGGCATCGGCGGTCGCCGTGGCGAGGATGGATGCCGGTCCGAAGGTATACGCGAGCGACGGCGGGTCCGGTCGCACGCCGAATGCCCTCGGCTCGCTCGGGGTGCCACTCGTTTCGTCAAGCCGGGTGTTGGTGGTCGTGACAGAGAAGTGCCCGGACTTGAGCTCGATGGACTGGCAGCTCCAGTCGCCGGCCGCCGTGACAACGGCTGAGCAGGCTGGGAGGCCTTCGACCAGCACCTGGACCGTGCCGAGAGAGGGGCCTGTTCCGTAGAACACCGGCGTGTGGCTCGTAAATACCTCGGGGTCACCCTCACCGGGGTCGTATGGGGTGGTCACGTTGGAATCCTGCGTGCCGCCGAGGGTGACGATCCTGTGGTTGCTTTCCTGGCTGACGAAATTCGGGAACGCGTCCTGCTTGGCTACGGCGACGACGGTGCTGGTGCCGTAGGCCAGGGTCGAGTCGCAGGTCCAGCCGCCCTCGGCGTCGACCGGGGCCTCGCAGAACTCGCTCACCACGTCTGGATCATCCTGGTAATACTCGACGTACACGGTCGACGCGAGCCCGTCCGGGTTGGCAAGCGTGCCGGAGAACGTGGTGCCGGGGGTCATGGTCTGGCCTGAAGTTGGCGCCACAAGCACGGGCGGCAGCACGCCGCTGGTCACGGTGACCTGCGCGTCCTCGCTGTAGACAGACGCACCGTCGTGGTACCCGTCGACGGACCCGGCCACCGAGGCGTTGTCGCCGAAACCTGTGGACACCGCGTAAGCGTTGAAGTGCCGCGTACCGTACTGGCTCAGGCCAGAACAGGACCAGTTGCCGTTGACGTCGGCATCGGCATCGCAGACGGGGACCGGGGCTTCTGATGTGGTGTCAACCACGTGCACGGTGCTTCCGCTGTTGACGGTGGCCTCTGCCCACGGGTTGACAGCGAGCCCTGCGACATTGCCGCCCACGAACACCGTGTTGTCGCCGAATGGGATGGCGGTGTCTATCACGGGTGTGTTCGGAACCATCAGCAGGTCGCTGCGAGTCGACGAGTATGCGGCGTTGCCCCACTGGGTGCTGGACAGTTCGTGCACACCCGCTGGCGCAGCCCCCGGATCGCAACTGAGAGGGCTGGTCGCACCTTCTGGCTGGCCGTTGTCGAAGGAACCGTCCCAGCCACCCGGGCAGTAGAGCGGCGGGAGGAAGCTCTCGTCGGCGGGGTTGAAGTTCCAGGCAGCAGTCGTTGCACCCGTGGTCTCACCGGTGACGGTGGCGACGTTCGAGCCGACAGACGAGTCGATGGTCGCGGAGGGCTTCGGGGGCCTGGCGTCGAAGGTCTGCGCCAGCGAATCGCCAACTGAGGTGTCGGCCGCTGTAGTGCCAACCGCGTGAAGTTCGTAACGGTCGTAGTCGGGGAATGTTGCCGTGCAGCTCCAGGCGCCTGCAGCCGAAACCACCACGTCGCTGCAGACAGTGGCTTGATCTTCGCCCATCAGGGGAACGGCCATCATCTCGATGGCTCCGAGCGCCGGACCTGTGCCGACGATGTCGACCGACAGGCCTTGGGCGGATGCGCCATCAGGCGGAGTGCTGATCACAGCGTCAGCCGTACTGCCGTAGTTGACCGTCAGACCTGCGCTCGGCGCGCTGTCATCGGCAAGGGAACCACCGACCGCGTAACTTGTCGCCGTCACCGTATATACCCCGTACTGCCCGGATGGGAGCGTGACTATGCAACTCCATTCTTCATCGCTGACCGAGAGCTGGGTGCTGCAGACACCCTGGCTTGGCAGCGCCGCGGACTGGATGAACACGGTGATCGTCTGGTCAGCGGATTCACCGACCGAGCCGCTCACGGAGAGAAAGTTCTCCGTCGTTCCGTACGGGCTCTCTGGCGACAGGATCGATGGCGGTGCAGGGGCCGCGAACGCGGAGAGTGGCGCCGCCAGCAGCACGGTGAAGCTGAGCACGACCGCGAGGGTCACGGCTACGACGCGCGAAGGGTGCCGCAGGGAACGGCGAAGGATTGAGTGCTGAGGGTTCATCAGATCCCGATTGGGTGAAAAAAGCGGCTGCGACGGGAAGGTCGCTGTGCCCAGGGCAGCGGCACGCTCGGGAGTCTATATGGGTGAAGTTTCGTCGGCATTTCCGGTGCCTGTTGGGTAAAAGTGCTCCATTATCGCCAGCCAGGAACCCAGTAGTGCAGCTGCGCGAACAGGGTCGGCACCTGCATCCCGATCCAGACAGGGTAGAAGAAGGCGCTCAGCAATACGGACAGTCCGATAAAGACCACTACCAGGCGGATGCCGCTCAACCGACGCCATGGGGGGTCGTGCCGTTTGCCCAGCAGGAGGCCGACCACGAAAACCAGCCCGATGATCAGGTACGGCTCGAAGACAATCGTGTAGAACTCGAACACCGTTCGCTGCGTGTAGAGCATCCACGGCAGGTAGCCGGCGACGAGGCCCATCAGCACGAGACCCACCTGCCACTCGCGACGGCGCACCAGCCGGTAGATCAGGTAGAACATTGCGGCCACCGCGGCGAACCAGATGAGAGGGTTCGGGATGGAGGTGATGTACTCGGCACAGCCGCCAGCGATGGTGCACCCATTCTTACCGAAGTCCTGGCCCTGGTAGTAGAAAGCGGTGGGACGGGCCAGGAAAAGCCAGCCGAGCGGGTTGGCCGCATACGCGTGCGGGGCATGCTCGTTCAGGTGGAAGTCGTAGACACTCGACTGGTAATGCCAGAAGCTTTGGACACTGCGGGGAATCCAGGCGAACGTGCCGGTTATCGCGTTGCCCTCCTCATTGGCCCAGAGGCGGTAATAGCCCCTGCTCGACAGGAACCAGCCGGTCCAGCTTGAGAGGTAGACGGCGAGAGCTATCGGCACTGTCAGCAGGAAGGTGGTCGGAGCCTGCTTGAAGACTGTGCCGCTGATCCAGAAAGTGACACCGGCATTGCGCCTGGCGATCGCGTCGACCACCAGCGTGTAGACGGCGAAGGCTGCGAGAAAGTAGATGCCGCTCCACTTGACGGCGGTTGCCGCGCCGAACAGCAGCCCGGCGAGAATCAGCCACGGCCGCCACCAAAGCGCCGGACCCCAGTCGGTATTGCCGAACTCCCTGCGCTTCATCCAGAGCGCCAGCCTCGTCGCGCTCTGGCCGCGATCGAGCAGGATCGCCCAGAAACCGAGCAGGCAGAAGAACATGACGAAGTTGTCGAGCAGGGCAGTGCGCGACAGCGTGATCGCGTGCCCGTCGATCGCGAAAAGGCCCCCCGCGATGGTCGCCAGCAGCGTCGACTTCGTGAGCGTGCGGGTAATCATCGCGATCACGAAGATGGCCAGGATTCCGACGACAACACAGCTGATGCGCCAGCCGACGCTGTTGCCGGCCCCGAAGATGGCGAGGCCACCGGCGATCATCCACTTACCCAGAGGCGGATGGGCAACGTACGAGCCGTCGGTTTCATACCCGTTCACCTGGCCGGCGTTGAACGCCTGGTCGGGATCGGCCGGCCAGTTTGCCTCGTAGCCGAGATGAAGGAGAGACCAGGCATCCTTCACATAGAAGGTCTCGTCGAACACGAGAACGTGCGGATCGCCAAGGTGGTAGAGCCGCAAAACGGCGCCGAGCAGCGTGACGAGGGCCGGGCCGCCCCAATACCAGAGGCGGCGGCGGAACGGTGTGGCGAGCATGGCGCCCCACCATGCGTCGAGTCGGGTGAGTTCATGCGACTCACCGATGGGCTGGCCCTGTGTCGGCGGGCTTGACACCATTTCGTCGAAGTCAGGGTCGGCTTTCGTCACATCGCAATGGTAGGCGGATGGGATGATGAGCCGGTGATCATCCTCGCCGCCACCCCCATCGGCAACCTGGGTGACGCGTCCCGTCGACTGGTCGAAGCGCTCGGTTCGGTCACCGTCATCGCGGCGGAAGACACCAGGGTCACCATCCACCTGATGAAGGCCCTCGGCATCGAGAACAGGCCGCGGCTCATCGCGCTGCACGAACACAACGAGGTGGCAAAGGCCGCTGAGATTGCAGAACTGGCCCGCGACACCGACGTGCTCGTGCTGTCGGATGCCGGCATGCCAGCCATCAGCGACCCTGGCTTCTCAATCGTGGCCGCCGCCGTCGTCGCCGGAGTGACCGTCACCGCGTTGCCAGGACCCTCTGCCGTACTCACCGCGCTCGCCGTCTCCGGCCTGCCGACCGACAGGTTCAGCTTCGAAGGCTTCCTGCCACGCAAAGGCCGTGTCGCCTACTTCCGGGCGCTCGCCGCCGAACAGCGCACGATGGTGTTCTTCGAATCCCCGAACCGGCTCGCCGCATCCCTTGCCGACCTTGTCACCGCCATGGGAGGGGCTCGGCGGGTAGTGGTGTGCAGGGAGCTGACCAAGCTGTACGAAGAAGTTCGCCGGGGAACTGCCACCGAACTGGCCGAGTGGGCAGCCGAAGGTGTGCGGGGCGAGATCTGCATGGTCGTCGAAGGCGCGGCCCCACCGGAGTTCGACCTCGACTCGGGCGTTGCGCAGGTACTTGCGCTGGTGGCATCCGGCGCGAGGCTCCGGGAGGCCTCAGCCGAGGTCGCCGAAGCTACGGGCCTCGGCCGCCGCGATCTCTACGAAGGCGCACTGCGCCTGAAGACGCCGGGCCAATCGAAGGAATAATCGGTCGGCCGGGCGCGCTGTTCACCGTGAAGACGAAGGAGACTGTGGATGCCCAAGGCAGTGAGATTCTCGGAATACGGCGGCCCAGAGGTGCTGGAGATAGCAGAGGTTCAGACGCGGCCTCCAGGGGCCGATGAGGTCACGGTCTCGGTGGTGACTGCGGGCATCAACCCTGGCGAACTGGCA
>JAODLU010000306.1 GCA_025464125.1 Microbacteriaceae bacterium
TCCGACGGAGATAGTGGCACCCAGGCCCTCGAACGCCGTCACTGCCGCAAGGCTCGGCAACGTGCTGCGCGACGCGTTGTCTACCCGGCTCGCACTGGCCAGCCCGTGTGGTGCCCTGGCGAGAACACTCTCAGCCACCGAGAAGTACTGCACCTGGCGACCGGATACCGCAAGCTCCGCCCCCAGCGTGCTGAGGTTCTCGTCCGAGGCGTTGACCACGACGTGCTCCGTCGCGGACGAAGCGATGCTGCGGAGCATCCCATAGACCCTGTCGGGTTCGGCGAACCGATAGAGCTGGTCGATCTGGATGTTGAGCAGCAGCGCGCTCGAAGGTCGCAGCTTCGTCACCAGGGCTGGACCGTGGCCTTCGTCGATCTCCAGCACCGCGATCTCCTGTCGCAACCTGCCGTTCAGTCCGACCGACGAAAGCATGCCCGAGGCGATGCCCTGCGGCACATTGCCGCCAGCCGAGTTCGTGAAAACCGACAGTCCATGCTGCTTCAGGATCGTCGCAAGCATGTTTGTGGTCGTCGACTTGCCGTTAGAACCCGTGACAACGACGACCCCCAGGGGCAGACGCTCGACAGCATGGCGAAGAAAGTCAGGACTGAACTTCAGCAGTACCCAGCCCGGCAGCGCAGAACCGCCGCCACGCAACCGGGTGAGCACCCTGACAAGCCTGCCCAGCAGGACAGGGAAGAAGTACACCCGGGGCTACTCGAGGTAGTCGCGCAGTGACTGTGACCGTGACGGGTGCCGAAGCTTCGCCATCGTCTTCGACTCGATCTGGCGAATGCGCTCGCGGGTTACCCCGAACGTGTCACCGATCTGGTCGAGCGTCTTCGGCATGCCGTCGCCGAGTCCGAAGCGCATGCGGATTACGCCCGCCTCGCGCTCGGACAGCGAGTCGAGGAGAGACTCCAGCTGCTTCTGCAGCATCGTAAAGCCGACAGCATCGGCCGGCACGACTGCCTCGGTGTCCTCGATGAGGTCACCGAATTCGCTGTCGCCGTCTTCACCGAGCGGGGTGTGCAGGGAGATCGGCTCGCGGCCGTACTTCTGCACCTCGATCACCTTCTCCGGGGTCATGTCGAGTTCGCGGCTGAGTTCTTCCGGCGTGGGCTCGCGACCCAGGTCCTGCAGCATCTGGCGCTGAACACGGGCGAGCTTGTTGATCACCTCGACCATGTGCACCGGGATGCGGATGGTGCGGGCCTGGTCCGCCATCGCCCGGGTGATCGCCTGGCGAATCCACCATGTTGCGTAGGTGCTGAACTTGAAGCCCTTCGTGTAGTCGAACTTCTCGACTGCGCGAATGAGGCCCAGGTTGCCCTCCTGGATGAGGTCGAGGAACTGCATGCCGCGACCGGTGTACCGCTTCGCGAGGGAAACAACCAGCCGGAGGTTTGCACCCAGCAGGTGGGACTTGGCGCGCTGGCCATCCTTCGCAACCCAGGACAGCTCACGACCAAGCGCGGACTTGAGCTCGGCTGGGGACATCTGCGACAGCTTGTCTTCGGCGAAGAGTCCAGCCTCGATGCGCATGGCTCGCTCAACTTCTTCGGCCGCGTTCAGCAGTGCGACCTTACCGATCTGCTTCAGGTAGTCCTTGACCGGGTCAGCAGTCGCCCCGGTGATGGCTGACGAATAGACGGGAACCTCGTCTTCGTCGTCGACGAGCGACAGCACGAGGGCGCCGGTCGGCAGCTCTTCGGTTGCCTTCTCATCCGACTCCTCTGCCGAGTCGTCCTTCGCCTCATCGGTATCGTCTTTGGCGTCTTCGACGACAGCTACGACCTCGGCCTCATCGACCTCTTCGCCGTCGGCCTCATCGCCCTCATCGTCTGCGGCCGCCTTCGCGCCGCGCTTGACTGGAGCGCGCTTTGCTGGAGCCTTGGCAGTTGCTTTCGCAGCGGTTGCCTTCGCGGCAGGTGCCTTGGCTGCAGGAGCGTCCTCTTCAACTGCTGCGGCTTCGGCTTTCACGGCAGCCTTTCGGGGAGCGCGCGCAGGCTTCTCGGTCGCCGGAGCAGCTGGTGCCTCAGCAGCAGCAGGCGCCTTTGCGAGGGCCTTAGCCTCGGCCTTGGCTACGCGTGCATCTGCACGGGAAAGTTTCTGGGGAGCCTGGTCGACGCTGACCTCTGCCTCGGTGGTTGGCTCTGCGAGAGTCGCTGGTTTGCTTCGGGCGGCCATGTGGACACCTTTCCTCTAATGCGGGTGGAACTCTGTTTCCCAGACGGGGAAACTGCGCTTGCGGGTGGACGCTGCGGTTTCTGGACAGCCCCTGCTTCAGGACGCACCGTTTTTGGACAGCACTAAGACCCATGTCAAGTCCCGGGCGAAAGCGCAACGAATGTGCAATCGGTCCCGTGGAGATGAACGGGTCTTAGCCCTAATTATTGCACGTTTTCCTGCTGCCCCTTGCCATCGGGGCACATTGCCTATACGTTCCGCCGTCGCAACGCACGGGCTACAGCGATCCAGAGCGGAGCGACCTCTACGCCCTCCTCTTCCCTCAGCCTCATTCGCGTTCGTTTTCGGGCCAGTAGCAGGAACACCACGCCGGTGCCGACCACCAGGAATTGCACTGCGAACGCGATGCGAAACGACTCCCAGGAAAACAGGTCGGATGCCCCGCCCGCGGCGATCCTGGCGCGATTGAGGGCGTCCAGTATCAGACCGATGAGGTACATCATCACAAAACTGGCGAGAAATCCCCCGACATTCACAATCCCGTTGGCAGAGCCGAGGCTGCGCAGCGGGTTGAAGGTTCGGGCGAAATCGAACCCGATCAGGGAGCCAGGGCCCCCGACACCGATGGCGACGATCATCGCCACAACAACCCAGAACGGTGGTGTGCCGGGCCAGAGCAGCAGCACTGCCCACGCGATGCCCATGAGCGAAACGGCACTGAGCACAATGGCCGAACGCCTCAGCGGATACCTTGCGGTCAGGATTCCGATGATCGGACCGCTGACGACCCCGGCGAGTACCAGGGTTGTCAGCAGGGCCGAGGCCAGCGCATTGCTGTAACCGAGACCGGCCGTCAAGAACGGGAAGCCCCAGAGCAGGCTGAACACAGTTCCCGAAGACTGGGTGGTGAAATGCGACCAGAACCCGAGCTGGGTGCCAGGCCGTGCAAGAGCCTCCCGCAGCCGTCGGATGCCGCCGCTCGCATCCATCGGAAGGTCCCCGGGTTCCTTCTGCCCATTGGTGACCAGGAGAAGCACCAGAACAGCGGCGATCGCGGAGGCCGATGCTGCGGAAAGGAAGGCCGGAGTCCAGCCGAACGCGTGCAGCGCGAAAGCGAACGGGATCGCGGAGACCACCTGGCCAAGCTGGCCTATGTTGCCGGTCCACTGCGAGAGCTGGGGAAGGATGCGCCCGCGGAACCAGGATGCGAGCAGCCTGATGACCGAGATGAAGGTTGCGGCGTCTCCCGCTCCGACGAGCACCCGTCCGAGCACTGCGACACCTATGGACGGTGCAAGGGCAAGCGTGGCCTGGCCGACGAGCATCAGCACTGCGCCGGATGCGATGAGCACCTTGGGGCCAAACCTGTCGAGCAGCACGCCAACCGGCACCTGTAGTGCCGCGTACACGACGAGCTGCACGACCGCGAGGGTCGACAACGCAGCGGCGTTTACGTCGAACCTGTCGAGGGCGACGACTCCCGAAACCCCGAGTGAACTGCGCTGCATCACCGCGACGAGATAGGCGAATGCGCCAACGCCCCACACTAGCCAGGCGCGACGTGAATTCACTCCCCCAGCCTAGGCGGGCGCGCGGTCACGACTCATGGCGCCGGCAGCAGCCAGGCTGGAGCGGTCAATCGGTCAGGCTAACCCTGGACCGTCGTTCTCGCCGTTGCGGCGGAGTGCCAGAAAGTTCTGCAGTTCGGCGGCGATTTCGTCAGCTGATGGCAGTTCGCCATCTTCGTCGGTCAGAGGGGAACGCAGCGGGTTGCCCTCCATGTACGAGTCGTGCCGCTCCTCGAGGGTGCCTACGAGCTTCGCCAACTCCTGGTTGGTCTCGACCTGGCCGTCGATCTTCGCGACGAACTCCCTGCCCTCTTCGCGCAGCCTGT
The DNA here is from genome assembly GCA_025464125.1 of Microbacteriaceae bacterium. Taxonomy (GTDB): domain Bacteria; phylum Actinomycetota; class Actinomycetes; order Actinomycetales; family Microbacteriaceae; genus Lacisediminihabitans. Next base: position 4,085 of record JAODLU010000306.1, read on the forward strand.
CAGTCGGAAAAATGAGCCCGGTGGCGGCGCTGATGCTCTCGAGCGCTGTCACTGCGGCATCGGGGAACTCGGTATCTGCGAGGTAGTGCGGGATGAGCAGCACGAAACCGGTTGTCGGATGCCCCAGCTCCTGCAGGCGGTATTCGACGAGATGGAGCGCATTCGCCGGAACCTGCGTGTGCGGCTTCCAGATCGACATCGAGTCGATGAGCTCAACCCGGTTGCCGCTGACCGTCACGCCGATCGGGCGCGTGTGAGGTACGGGCATAGGAATGGCGTGCACCCATGTCGTGGTTTTGACCTTGTACCGGTCGACCAGTTGCAGCACCGCCGCCGTAAACCGCTCCCACTGGAAGTCGGGCTCGAAGCCGGTCAGGAAAAGGAACTGCTGGCCGATTTCGTCTGCGGCAAGGTAGAGCGCGAGGGTCGCCGGTCGGTAGTCGGCAAGGTGGTCCTGGTCGAAGTAGATAGTGGGGCGGCGGGCGCGATAGTCAAGCAGGGCATCCGTGTCGAAGGTGGCAACGATCTTGTAGTCGAGAGTGTCTATCAAGTAGTCGTTCAACTGGGTTACCCCAGAGCCCGCATCGGCAAAGCCGGTCAAACCGGCGATGAGGGGCAGCCCATCCGGCACGTCGAAAACCTGCGGGTTGATCTCGTAAAGGCCTTCTGGGTCGCGCATGGTTTAACACTAACGGCGGTGCACCCGCCCTCGCCCCGGGATCGCCCGCGAGGGGGAATGCCCACAGCGAACAACCACGGGCAAGTGCCCTCGATGCCCGGCTAGCATTGGCTAAATGACTGTTGCCGCGCTGCGCCTGACCTCCAACCCCGCCGAGTCGCTGACCGCCGATGTACTGGTGCTCGGCGTCAGTTCGACGGACGACGGGCCACGATTGAGAGCCGAGGGAGCAGGCTACGAGAACCTCGCGGCCTCCCTTGCGTCCATCGGCGTAACCGGCGGTAAGGACGAGCTGCGGAGGCTGCCCGGCATCGGCGGTTCTGCGACCAGCATCGCCATCGTCGGGCTCGGCGCAGGCCCGGTCACCCCAGACGCGCTGCGGCTCGCCGCGGGAACTGCTGCAAGGGTGACGACCGGGATTGAGTCGATCGTGCTGGCCCTTCCCACCTCCAGCGATGCGGATGTGCTCGCGGTTCTCGAGGGCGCTGCGATCGGCGCATACTCCTACACGGCCTATCGATCGTCATCCCTTGCTTCGACGAAGACGCCAGCCAGTGAGATCACCGTCAGCTCGGAATTCGGTGATGACACGACAGTGTCCAGGGCCGTCGCCGTGGCAACAGCAATCCACAGCGTGCGGGACCTGGTCAACATGCCGCCGGCCGACCTGTATCCCGAAACCTTCGCAGACGCGGTGATCACCCTGGCCGATGGCCTGCCGGTCACCGTCGAGGTGCTCGCCGAGCCCGAGCTCGAAGCCGGCGGGTTCGGCGGCATCCTGGGAGTCGGGCGGGGATCGAGCCGAGGCCCGCGCCTGGTCAAGATCAGCTACTCGCCAGCGGGGGCTTCGAAGCATCTCGCACTCGTCGGAAAGGGCATCACATTCGACACCGGCGGCCTTTCGCTGAAGACGCCAGGCGGCATGGTGGGCATGAAGTACGACATGACGGGCGCTGCCACAGTAATGGCCGTCGCACTCGCCGCCGCCCGCCTGTCGTTGCCCGTGCGGGTCACCGCATGGCTCTGCATTGCTGAAAACATGCCGTCAGGCACCGCGACCCGACCGAATGACGTCCTGCGTATTCGCGGAGGCCGCACGGTCGAGGTGCTGAACACCGACGCGGAAGGACGCCTTGTGCTGGCGGATGGCCTCGTGGCGGCCAGCGAGGAATTCCCCGATGCGATAGTCGATGTCGCCACCCTTACCGGAGCGGCAAGGGTGGCACTCGGTGACCGGTACGCAGGAGTCATGGGAGATGAAGCGCTCGTCGCCCAGGTGGTCGACACTGCGAACGCGTCTGGTGAGCTGCTCTGGGCGATGCCGCTGCCCGGCGAGCTTCGGGCATCCCTCAATTCGGACGTCGCAGACATCGCGAACGCGAAAATGGGAAGCACGGCAGCCGGCATGCTGCTCGCCGCAGTATTTCTCGAGGAATTTGTCGGCAGGCGCGAAAATGGCGAGGGGCGGATTCCCTGGGCGCACCTGGACATCGCTGGTCCCGCGAACAATGCCGGAGCGCCGTTTGGATATACAGGAAAAGGTCCAACCGGCGTCACCGTTCGCACACTGCTTAACCTGGCCGAGGTCATTTCACACCCGTAGTAAGGTCGTTATGGCTCGAAAATGAATCGAGCCGCTGCAGCTTGCCCGCCCATAACGCCGGTGAGTAACGCACATTCCTCTGAACCTAGGGAGCCCTTCGGGTGTCGGAACAGAACTTTGACATTGTGATCCTCGGAGCAGGCAGCGGCGGCTACGCCGCAGCGCTTCGCGCCAGCCAGCTCGGGTTTTCTGTAGCCCTCGTAGAGAAGGGAAAACTCGGCGGCACATGCCTGCACGTCGGGTGCATTCCCACCAAGGCGCTGCTGCACTCAGCCGAGGTCGCAGACGTCACCCGCGAGTCAGCGAAATACGGCGTCACCTCGACATTCGGTGGCATCGATATCGCAGCTGTGTCGGCGTACCGCACAGAGATCGTGGCAAGCAAGTTCAAGGGACTCACCGGCCTGATCAAGGCACGCGGCATCACGGTCATTGAGGGCGAGGGTCGCCTTGCTTCCCCCACCACCGTGCAGGTCGGCGACCTGACACTGACCGGCAAGAACATCATCCTGGCGACAGGCTCGTACTCGCGCTCCCTTCCGGGGCTCGAACTGGGTGGCCGCGTGATCACCTCTGAGCAGGCCCTCGAACTGGACTTCGTTCCGAAGAAGGTGCTGGTTCTCGGCGGCGGGGTCATCGGCGTCGAGTTCTCGAGCGTCTGGAAGTCGTGGGGCGCAGATGTGCAGATCATCGAAGCGCTGCCCCATCTCGTTCCGAACGAAGACGAGTCGATCAGCAAGGTCTTCGAGCGCCAGTTCCGCAAGCGCGGCATCAACTTCAGCCTTGGTGTTCGGTTCCAGGGCGTGACCCAGAACGACCAGGGCGTCGTCGTGACGCTCGAAGACGGCCAGACATTCGAAGGCGAGATCCTGCTCGTCGCTGTCGGTCGCGGGCCGTCCACCGCCAACCTCGGTTACGAAGAGGCTGGCATCGCAATGGACCGTGGATTCGTGCTTACTGACGAGCGCCTCGCAACAAATGTTCCCGGCGTCTACGCGGTTGGCGACATCGTTCCCGGCCTGCAACTTGCTCATCGCGGCTTTCAGCAGGGCATCTTCGTCGCTGAAGAACTTGCCGGGCTGAACCCGATCGTGATCAAGGACATCAATATCCCGAAGGTCACGTATTCGGATCCCGAGGTCGCATCAATCGGCCTGTCCGAGGCGAAAGCCAAGGAGCAGTACGGCGACGACGCTATTTCGAGCTACGACTACAACCTGGCGGGCAACGGCAAGAGCCACATCATCGGCACCTCGGGCAACATCAAGGTCGT
>JAODLU010000328.1 GCA_025464125.1 Microbacteriaceae bacterium
TGAAACCGACTTGCAATGTATACACGCGGATATGTCAACCCATGGGGTAAAAACCTACCTGTCCACTACGCTTGTTGAAAGCAGTTGCAGTACCTCGCACATCTAGAATGTATGAAGCCCCACGTACCGCGCCTAATCAGGCCGATTTCATAGGGTGCCTTGAATTCTTTCGGGAGCGGACGATGAACACCGCGACGAGCGGGCCCGACAGTCGGGTTCGCGCGATAACTCCTGAAGGAGAAAAAATAATGGCACTAGGAACCGTGAAGTGGTTTAACGCTGAAAAGGGCTTTGGATTCATTGCCCCCGATGACGGATCGCCCGACGTGTTCGCGCACTACTCCGCGATCGCGACGAGCGGCTACAAGTCCCTCGACGAGAACCAGAAGGTCGAATTCGACCTGGCGCAGGGCCCGAAGGGCCCGCAGGCGGAGAACATCCGCCCGCTGTAGCCAATCGATTCGTCTTTCTGACGACATCGAATAAGTCCGGTCCCCGACTTCGGTCGGGGCCGGATTTTTCATTTAACGGGAATCGGCTCGTGTGGCGACTCGTTAGAGCCAGTGACTTCTACGAGGATGGATCCCATGACTGACACCGCCACCGCAACTCCAGAGTCGAAGCTCGCCACGTACTTCGAACGACGCCAGTTGTCGGTTGTGCAGCCGAAGGGCAGCCTCGCACTGGTGAACACCCAGTGGATCGATTCCGAGCAGACGATCTGGGGAGTGCCGGGCACATGGGCCCCGCTGCCGAAGGGGGAGTCCGGGCTCACACTGACTGCCGCGGCATCCGATGGCATCGTCGTTGACGGCGTGCTGGTTGACGGCACGGTCGTGGTGCGCGGCAAAGACGCTGACGCACCGAGCGAGATCACATTCAACGAGACCACCACCGGCTTCGTGATTGCGAGTGCACAGGAGACATACGCGCTGCGCGTCTGGGATTCGAACTCCGAGGGCATCCAGCAGTTCGGGTCGATCAGTTCCTTTGCCTACAACCCGGACTGGGTGATCACCGGGACCTTCACCGAGATTGCAGGTGGCAGCACAGTGGAGTTCGAGCACCTCAAAGACGACGGCAAGACGCGCGCCGAGGTGGTGCCCGGCGAGATCACCTTCACTAAAGACGGCATCGACTACAACCTTGCAGCGTTCAAGTCGGGCCGCGCGCTGCAGCTGGTGTTTTCCGACGCCACGAGCGGCGACAGTACATACAGCGTCGGCCGGTTCCTGTTCCTCGCGCCGAAGCCCGACGGCTCCATCACGCTCGACTTTAACCTTGCCGTGCTTCCGCCCTGCGCATTCAGCTACGCCTTCAACTGCCCGATGCCGCCAAAGCAAAACCGTTTCACCGTGCCGATCGAGGCCGGCGAGAAGCAGGTACTGAAGAAAGACGGCTCGCTGCTGCACGAGTAGTCCAGCGGGGAGGCTCCGGATCATCCCCATCGTCAGGGGCGCACGGCAGACTGGAGCCATGCACATCGCACTGCTCCGCCGCGACGGGGGCATCGTGCTCCAGCCGTTCGACGGTGAGCCTCGCGCAGTGAGTGAGGCTGACCTGCCAGGGGTCGTCGCAGAGCTGGAGCTGCAGCATCCGCGCTGGGTATGGGATGACACAACGCACTGGTACCCCGGGCTCTTGGCCAGCGGCGTGCGGGTCGAGCGTTGTGTGGACCTGCGGCTCTCGCACGCGATCATCCGCAACTCCGCGCTCACTGCAGGATCGCGCATTGCGGCTTCGTCGCTGTCGTCGTGGGATCGTGCGACCGTCGGCACGGTCGCGGCCGAGCCCGATGACGCCCTGTTCGACTTCGACGTGCAGGTCGAGTTGGAACCCGAAGATGTGGTGGCTGAGTTCGCGCTGCAGCAGGAAGCCATTGCCGGCAGTGCCGAGAGTGCGCGCCTTGGTTTGTTGCTTGCCGCAGAGTCGGCCGGATCGCTGGTAGCCGCCGAGATGCAGTTCGCTGGCCTGCCCTGGAGAGCCGACCTGCACGACGCGCTGCTCGAGAACTATCTAGGTCCTCGCGCCGAGCCGGGGGAGCGGCCGAACAAGCTCTCCGCGGTGCTTCACGTGCTGCGCGCTGAACTGGAATCGCCGAACCTGAACCCGGACTCCCCACCAGAACTGTTGAAGGCGCTCGGGGTCGCCGGTGTAATGGCCAAGTCGACCAGGTCGTGGGAGCTGAAAAAGATCACGCATCCCGCGATCGCGCCCCTGCTTGAATATAAGAAACTGGCACGGCTCCTGAGCGCTAACGGATGGCACTGGCTTGATACGAACGTCAGCAACGGGCGCTTTCACCCAGAGTACGTGCCAGGCGGCGTAGTGACCGGTCGGTGGGCGAGTACTGGCGGTGGTGGGGCGCTGCAGCTGCCGAAGAAGGTGCGCTCAGCGGTCGTTGCAGACCCAGGCTGGAAACTGGTTGTGGCGGATGCATCCCAGCTCGAGCCGCGCATCCTGGCAGCCCTCTCTGGTGATCGCGGCATGGCGGAGGCGGGCGCCGGCCAGGACCTCTACGCGGGCATAGTCGCAAGTGGCGCGGTTGCCACCCGCGACCAGGCGAAGGTGGCGATGCTCGGCGCGATGTACGGCGCGACGACCGGCGAAAGCGGCAGGCTCATGCCCACTCTCGCTCGCGCGTACCCCGCAGCCATCGCACTCGTGGAGGAGGCGGCCCGGGCGGGGGAGCGCGGGGAAGTGGTGACGACGCGCCTCGGCCGCAGTTCGCCGAGACCCGGCGCCGCGTGGCGACAGTCGCAGTCCGACGCCTACGGCGAGAACTCCACTGAAGAGCATGCCAGCAGGGCACGAGGCCAGGCGCGCAGCTGGGGGCGGTTCACCCGCAATTTCGTGGTGCAGGGAAGCGCTGCAGAGTGGGCGCTCTGCTGGATGGCCAACCTGCGGAACGCTCTGGCGGGGTTGGGGGGTGGCGCCTGGCTCACCGACAGCGCCCACATGGTGTTCTTCATGCACGACGAGATCGTGGTGCATTGCCCGACAGACCAGGCGGCTGCGGTAGAAAATGCAATTCGACAGGCTGCAGCGGATGCCGGGCGCCTGCTGTTCGGCCAGCTACCGGTCGAGTTCCCTGTCACCGTGGCCACCGTCGACGACTACGGCCAGGCCAAGTGATGCGAGCCCGGGCTTTGCGAACTCAGCCGCGCGGTCGCCGACCGCGCTTGGGGCGAACCTGGCTTAGCCCGCGCTGGGTGTCGTAATCAGACAGCGCTGCGATGGCGGCACCGAGCCAGGCGATGGCGGCGACGCCGAGCGCTTCCCTGGCGACGAGGGCAAGGTGCGCGTCGGTGGTGAATGATCCATCGAGGCCCGGTGTTCTTGTCAGCTTGAGGTCGTTCTCCCACCAGCGTCTGTACTGCCCTGCCAGGTCCATGGCGCACACCGCATCGATCGAACTGGCGATGAGCACCTGGTCGAGCATTTCGGTCCACTCGGGCAGGGCGTCGATGGCCGGGGTCGACATCCAGGCCGCCACTTCGGCGAATCCCTGCCTGGTCAGGTTGTAGAGCGGCAGGGCGTCGTCCGTCTGGCCTGCAGGCTCGATAAACCCCTGTTTTGTGAGGCGCTCGAGCGTGCCATATACCTGGCCGGCATTGACAGGCTTGCGGTGCGGTGCGCGGCTGGCGAGTTCGGCGTGCAGTTGCAGGCCGTATGCGGGGCCGAGCGAGAGAATCGCGAGGAGGCCATCACGAACTGACATGTGCCCCTCTCCGATGATGAAAGCTATACCGACTATATATTCAGCCCCGACTCACGGGAATCACACAGTTGTCATTTATCGCTTTCACCAGCGATAATTGCACCAACTGAATACGCAGCACGCGTTCCGAGGTCGATGGGGAAGTCGCACCTCAACGGAATGGAGATCATCGTGGCTGCAACAAACGCCAGTCCCGCACTGGCACGCGGAGTGCTCTATGTGCACTCCGCTCCTCGCGCGCTCTGCCCACACATCGAGTGGGCCGCTGGTCGCGCCCTCGAACGGGCGGTCAACTTCGACTGGGCCGAGCAGCCAGTGCTCAAAGGGTCCAAGCGCACCGAGTTCTATTGGGAAGGAATCCAGGGCACCGGCGCTGCCCTGGCCTCAGCACTTCGCGGCTGGGAACACCTGCGCTACGAGGTCACCGAGGATGCATCCGCTGGGTCGGATGGTGGTCGCTGGCTGCACACACCCGACCTCGGCATCTACTTCGCCCAGACAGACACCGTCGGCAACGTGGTCATTCCCGAGGACCGCCTGCGCTACGCCATGGAGATCGCCGGATCAGACGCGTTCGAGCTGCATCGCGAACTGCGGCTCGCCCTCGGCCAGGCGTGGGACGACGAGCTCGAAGCCTTCCGTCACGCGAGTGACGACAACCAGGTGGTCTGGCTGCACAAAGTCGGCTAGGCGAGCGGTCGGCTAACTTGCTCAGCCAGCTGCCGCATACACGTCGAGCACGCGCTCGACGAACTGCGCGGGGGCGAACAACTCCCGGTCCTGCCGTGCGCCCTCAGACATCGCGAGCAGGGGCTCGGGAGCTGCAGACAGGGTGACCAGCGCGTCGGCCAGGCCAGAGGCATCCGGGGTCGAGGCCAGGTAGCCCGAATTCTGGAGGCCCTCGCTGAGGTTCGGGTCGCAGTAGAGCACGCCACGCTGCCGACTGACGGCCTCAGCGATGGTCATCGGCTGGTTGTCGAAGCCGAGTGAGGTGAGCACCACCGCAGCGCTGGCGTCCATCATGCGCAGTACCTCGTCGTGGTCGACAGCCCCGCGCACGCGGATCTGCGGGTGCCCGTCGGTGAGACGTTTGAGTTCGCTGAGCTCTGCACCGTCGCCCACGAAGTCGACAGAGAACCTCGCACCCCGCTCAAGCGCCTGGATTGCGGCCTGCGCGAAGACAAGTGGGCGTTTGACGCTCTCGCACCGCGCCACCCAGAGGAAGGTCGGCTCGCTGGCCTGTGGGGCTGGCAGCGGAACGGACGTGACAACGGGGGTGGCCACAGGGTTCGGCACTACTGCGATCGCGGTCTGCACCCCGGCAGCCTGCAGGTCGCGGGCCTGGTGCGCCGACGGTGAGATGACCCTGTCGGCACGCACCGCCATCATGAGGGTGAGGTTTCGAAGCACGTTGTCTGCGGCCCGGGCCGTGAGCGCGAGCTGTGGGATGGTGCCTTTGGTAACGGTCTGCAGGCCCCAGCGCAGGAACCCGGCAATCGAGGACTGTGGGCCGCCGTCGCTTGCCCAGTAGAAGGTGTGCACCGTGTGAACGACAGGAATGCCGATCGTCCGTGCAACATCGGCCGCAGCGTGCGCCAGGCCGAACTCGGTCTGCACGTGCACCACGTCGACCTTCTCGGCCCGCAGGTAGTGCTCGAGTTGCGCCCGCACGCTG
>JAODLU010000007.1 GCA_025464125.1 Microbacteriaceae bacterium
CATGAGAAGCCTGTGCCGCGCCAGCGCACGGCCCGGCCTTAGCGGGACTGCCTGCGCTTGCCCACTCGGGGAGCGCCCTTGACCGCAGGCGTTCGACCCTTGCCCTTCGACGCTTTCGCCTTGCCGCCAGGCAACTTCACCTGCGCTGTGCTTCCGGATGAGTCGCGCTCCGCGCGAGCACGCTCATAGAGCTTTTCGCCGGCATCCGTCAGCGTGGTCGTCGCGGCGGAGTAGTCGAACAGCGCGTAGCCGAGTTCTGACTCCAGCGCCTTGACCGAGGCGATCACTTCGGCGCGCGCGACACCTGCAGTTCTCGCGGCATGCGCAAAATTGAGCTGCTTGCCCGCGAGGTAGAAGTGCTGCATCTGTTCGCTCGTCACGGGTTCAGGCTACGCGGTAGAGATTCCGGCTGCGTGGTGGTTCTCTGGGGTGATGGCCGACCTGCCCATGTTTCCTCTCGGATCGGTGCTCTTTCCCCACATGCCGCTGCAGTTGCGTGTGTTCGAGCACCGCTACCTTGTGATGCTCTCCGAGATCCTCACCAACGAGCCGCCCGAGTTTGGCGTCGTGCTCATTGAACGCGGCCAGGAGGTGGGTGGCGGCGAGAACCGCTTCATGCACGGCACCGTTGCGCAGGTGAAGCAGGTCGAAGAGTCCGACGGATTCTTTGCGCTCGTCGCTGAAGGTGAGCGTCGGGTGGAAGTGGCCGAATGGGCTGAGGACGCCCCATACCCGGTGGCGAGCATCCGTGAACTGCCAGAGCTCGTATGGGATGACGACCTTCTGTCGCTGCGCGTCGAGGCCGAGCGGGCAGTCAGGCGCTCGCTGGCGGTGGCGAGCGAGTACTCGCAGCAGGAGTGGGCGGCGACCGTCGAGGTGTCGGATGACCCGGTGGCTGGTGCCTGGCAACTGGCAGCGATTGCCCCTCTCGCCGCTCTTGACCAGGTTTCGCTGCTGCGCGCTGCGACCATGGAGCAACTGCTGGAGAGGCTGGCCGGGCTCGCGGGGGAAGCTGAAGAGACCTTCAGGGCACTGGCCTGAGGCCAACCTCGATGTTGACGACCGCGATGCTTGTGGTCGGCGTGATGAGCAGCAGGTCAACGCCGCCACGATGGAGGAGTGGAACCAGCTCAGTGCTGCCACTCGCTATCGCGGCAGTCGCGTGAGCTTCGAATATTGCCGCCATCTCGGTTGTGGCAACGTAGTGGCGCCCGCCGTGATGCACAGTTCGGCTCCAGCGGGGGATTTGGGCTGGGCGCCGGCTCGGCACGTTACCGCTTCGCGCATCCTGGGGCTGCAGGCTCATGGCAGCTCTCCTTCGATCGTTACCTGTGCTGTGGCACCCGAACGGGGTACTCGCATTTTATCCCCGCCAGGCCATTCCCGTAAGTAAAAATCTCATGAACAGATCCGCCGTCAAACCGCAGGTTGATAGGCTGGCCGCATAATCGAACATCGGGCCGAACAAACGCGATGCGGGAGAGCCGAACCCCCTGGGTGCGGCACCGAAGGAGCATTACTCCCCGCCAATCTCTCAGGTACATGTACCGCATCGAACAGGCCACTCTGAAAAGTGAATTCGCCGCGTGAATTCAGATCGAGCAGCGAGCAGAACCCGCCTCTCGAGATGCTGGCGCAGCAGTTCCGCCCACGGTGAAAGCCGGCAACTGCAGTCGCTGCAGGCCGGTGAAGCTCTCAGGCTCATGACAGAGGGGGAGTTCCCGCAGTCGCCCATTTGCCTGGAGAACTCTTGACCGATCGAATCGCCGAAGAACGGCTGTCACCCCTGCACCAGGTGCATGTCGATGCCGGCGCCAGTTTTACCGACTTCGCCGGCTGGCAGATGCCGGTGCGCTACACGAGCGACCTGGCCGAACACCACGCGGTTCGCACGGCGGCCGGCCTGTTCGATCTCTCCCATATGGCGGTGATCATGGTGGAGGGACCTGAGGCTCCCGCGGCCCTCGACTTTGCCCTGTCCAACAAGATCTCGGCGATCGGCATCGGCCAGGCCAAGTACTCGCTCTTGTTATCCCGTGAGGGCGGAATCGTCGATGACGTCGTCGTCTATCGAACCCACGAGAACCGTTTCGGCATTGTCGCCAACGCGTCCAACCGCTTCGCTGCGGCTGGCGCGCTCGCGGCCAGGGGTGCTGGGTTCGACGCCACGGTCGTGGATGAGAGCGACCAGCTCGCCCTGATCGCCATCCAGGGCCCGCTGGCCGCGCAGATTCTCGGCAGCGTTGCCGGGTTCGTCACCGAATCACCGATGCTCGAACTGAAGTATTACTGGAGCACTCTCGGCACCTACCTCGGCGACGAGATATTAGTTGGCCGCACCGGTTACACGGGCGAAGACGGCTTCGAGCTCTACATCCGCGCGCCGTTAGCGGCGGCGCTGTGGAACGCCCTGATGGAGGCGGGAAGCGCTGTCGGACTGGTCCCCGCGGGCCTGGCGAGCCGCGACACGCTCAGGCTCGAGGCGGGCATGCCCCTGTATGGCCATGA
>JAODLU010000039.1 GCA_025464125.1 Microbacteriaceae bacterium
CCCGACGAGGGATGCCGCAGCGGCATCCATTTCGTCGAGGTTTACCCGGGCGGGGTACCAGAGGGTGCGATGGCGCTCCAGCGGGTTGCGCGGGCCATCCATGTCGGAGACGCGGTATTCGTAGCGCCTCCAGAGTGCGGAGAAACGAGCGTCGAACCCGGGGGCGGCGGTCACCGCCCGCAACACGTAGACGTCAGTGCTGAGACCTGCGATGCCATTCAGGCGACGGGCCAGGATCGAAGCGTGTGGTTCGGTCGAACGTTTGCCACCGCGAACCCGTTCGAGACTCGTCAGCTGCCTGGCAGTGAGGTCGAGGTGAGCAACCTGGCCGGTCGCGTGCACGCCGGAATCGGTGCGACCAGCAACCGTGAGTATCGGCGTCGGTCCATGCTTCGTGAAGATCACGGCCAGCGCCTCTTCGAGCACCCCCTGCACGGTGCGAAGGCTCGGCTGCCTACCCCATCCGTTGAAGTGACCGCCGTCGTACGCCAGGTCGAGACGGATGCGCGTGGTCGGCTCACGCGCATCCTGCATCACGTGCAGAGTCTATTCGGCACGACAACGACGACAGGCCCCACTCGATGAGCGGGGCCTGCTGTCATGCAAAGTTGTTACTTGGCCTCGTCGCTGCCTGGCTTCTCGGCGTCGACCTCGGCGGTCTCGGCGTCGATGGCTTCAGACTGCGCAGTGGTCTCGTCGGGAGCACTCTCGTCGCCGATCGCATCGGCCTGCGCCTCGAGGTCGGCCGCAGGTGCATCCTCAGTAGCTACGTCCTCGGTTGCTGCATCCTCGGTTGCTGCATCCTCGACCGTTTCGTCGGCAGGAGCTGCCTTCGGTGCCTTGGTTGACGACTTCGCCTTCGGCCTGGCGTTCACGGGCTCGAGAACGAGCTCGATCTGCACCATCGACGCGTTGTCGCCCTTGCGGAAGCCGAGCTTGGTGATGCGGGTGTACCCGCCCTCACGGAACTCGACCAGCGGCGCGATCTCCGTGAAGAGCTCGTGGATGACGCTCTTGTCGCCGATGATCGCCAGGGCGCGACGACGGTTGTGCAGGTCGCCCTTCTTGGCGAATGTGATCAGGCGCTCTGCGACCGGACGCAGGCGCTTTGCCTTCGTCTCCGTCGTCTTGATGCTCTTGTGCGTGAACAGGGCAGCGGCCAGGTTCGCGAGCATGAGACGCTCGTGAGCCGGTCCTCCGCCGAGGCGGGGTCCCTTGGTAGGTGTAGGCATTGTCTAGTTCTCCAGTATCAGTACGCGCAGGCCTGGCCTAAGCGTTGGTCTCGTCGTCTTCGTAGCCGCTGTAGAAGTGGGCTCCGTCGAATCCGGGGACCGAATCCTTCAGCGCGAGGCCCATCTCGATGAGCTTGTCGCGAACCTCATCCACCGACTTCTGTCCGAAGTTACGGATGTTCATGAGCTGGGTCTCTGACAGGGCGACCAGTTCGCTCACCGTGTTGATTCCCTCGCGCTTGAGGCAGTTGTAGCTGCGCACGGACAGGTCGAGGTCCTCGATCGGCATGCTCAGCTCGGACGACAGCACTGCGTCGACCGGAGCCGGTCCGATCTCGATGCCCTCTGCAGCGGAGTTCAGCTCGCGTGCGAGCCCGAACAGTTCGGTCAGCGTGCGGCCGGCTGAAGCGATCGCGTCACGCGGGGTGATGGCGTTCTTCGTCTCGACGTCCACCACAAGGCGGTCGAAGTCGGTGCGCTCGCCTGCACGGGTTGCTTCGACGCGGTAGGTCACCTTGAGGACCGGCGAGTAGATCGAGTCGATCGGGATCTGGCCCGCTTCGCTGAACTCACTGCGGTTCTGGGTGGCCGACACGTAGCCGCGGCCACGCTCGATGGTGAGCTCGAGCTCGAACTTCGCCTTGTCGTTGAGCGTCGCGATCACGAGCTCGGGGTTGTGGATTTCCACGCCGGCCGGAGCCGAGATGTCGGCGGCCGTAACCTGGCCGGCACCCTGCTTGCGCAGGTAGGCGGTGATCGGCTCGTCGTGCTCGCTGGAGACGACGAGGCCCTTGATGTTCAGGATGACCTCGGTGACATCTTCCTTGACACCGGCAACGGTGCTGAACTCATGCAGCACGCCGTCGATGCGGATGCTGGTGACTGCTGCTCCCGGGATCGAGGAGAGAAGCGTGCGACGGAGTGAGTTTCCGAGGGTGTAACCGAAACCGGGTTCAAGCGGTTCGATGATGAACCGCGAACGGAACTCGGAGATGTTCTCTTCGGTCAGGGTGGGGCGCTGTGCGATGAGCACTGGTGGTTTCCTTTCGGCAAAGTGTCCGCTATTTGACACTTAGGCAGTTCGCCCGGTGGCTGGCCGGGCGTTATTCAGTTGTTTTCAGTGGTGAAACTCTCGCTCGATCACGAGAGCAATCGCCGTCGATCGAGCCAGTCGCCGAAGGCGGCCAGCTCGATCAGCGGCCGAAAGGGCTAGACGCGGCGACGCTTCGGCGGGCGGCATCCGTTGTGCGCCTGCGGGGTCACGTCGTTGATGGAGCCGACCTCGAGGCCTGCAGCCTGCAGCGAACGAATCGCGGTCTCTCGACCCGAACCCGGTCCCTTGACGAAGACGTCGACCTTCTTGAGGCCGTGCTCCTGTGCCTGGCGTGCGGCGGACTCAGCTGAGAGCTGCGCAGCGAAAGGGGTCGACTTGCGCGAACCCTTGAAGCCCACGGTTCCCGACGAAGCCCAGCTGACGACGGCGCCAGTCGGGTCGGTGATCGTGACGATCGTGTTGTTGAACGTCGACTTGATGTGGGCCTGGCCCACTGCGATGTTCTTCTTTTCCTTCTTGCGCGGCTTACGAACTGCCGATTTCGGTGCTGCCATGATGTTCTCCTAAAACCTATGGGGGTGGAAGGCCGCGCTTAGCGGGCCTTCTTCTTTCCGGCGACGGTGCGCTTTGGGCCCTTGCGGGTGCGAGCGTTGGTCTTGGTGCGCTGCCCGTGCACGGGCAGGCCCTTGCGGTGACGGATCCCCTGGTAGCTGCCGATCTCGACCTTGCGGCGGATGTCGGCTGCGACCTCGCGGCGGAGGTCACCCTCTACCTTGTAGTTGCCCTCGACGTAGTCGCGAAGGGCGATGAGCTGGTCATCGGTCAGATCCTTGACGCGGATCTCGCCGCTGATGCCGGTGTCGGCGAGGGTCTTGAGTGCCCTCGTGCGTCCGACTCCATAGATGTAGGTCAATGCGACCTCGACGCGCTTATCGCGCGGGATGTCGACTCCTGCTAGACGAGCCATTGTGGCTTCTCCTGGTGGTGTGTGGAGGTGTTGGACATGACCGGTGCCAGGGCCTCCACCCTGGGTGTCCCCCGATCGCTCGGGTTATTGGTCATGCTCTGTATTCAGTTGTGCTTGTGGGAATTAGCCCTGGCGCTGCTTGTGGCGGGGGTTGTTCTTGCAGATGACCATGACGTTGCCATTGCGACGGATGACGCGGCAGTGCTCGCACATGGGCTTAACGCTGGGGTTGACCTTCATTAGTTTCTCTTTTCGCTGTCTTCGTACCGTGTGCCTGTGCCGCTCTCGCGAGCAGCAGGAACCGGCCGTTACTTTCCAGCAGTCCTTGTGCCTTGCGGCACTACTTGTAGCGGTAGACGATCCGGCCGCGGGTCAGGTCATAGGGGCTGAGCTCTACGATCACGCGGTCCTCAGGAAGGATACGGATGTAGTGCTGGCGCATCTTGCCCGAGATGTGGGCAAGTACTCTGTGGCCGTTGCTGAGCTCAACGCGAAACATTGCGTTGGGCAGAGCCTCGACTACTGCGCCCTCGATCTCGATGACACCGTCTTTTTTGGCCATAGCCTCTTCGTCGCTAAAAGTATTGATTGCTGGTCGTGCGGGTGGATTGTGGTGCGAGCCGTTCTTTCGAACACGCCCCCGGACATGCGAAAACGCACAGCACAGAAGGCAGCAGACACCAAAGATCTATCCTAGGGGCAATCCGGGCGTTTCGGCAACCGCAGGCCTATAATCCAGCGGCACTCCAGCGTCAGGGAACAGGTACCGGAACAACCCCAAGAGGCGCGAGAGCCGAAGCTCCCCCATCCTCCGCTGTGAGCACCCAGATGC
>JAODLU010000084.1 GCA_025464125.1 Microbacteriaceae bacterium
AGCACTCGTTCTGCAGCGTTGCGGCCGACTTCGGTCACGGTGCACGCCTCTCGCTGGTCATGAGGACTCCTGGCCGACCACGTGGGCGGGAAGGATCTTGACTATATTGCCATCCCCAATATCCACTACCGTGCCGGGCGACACCACTACCGACTCACCCTGCCGCAGTTTCACCGGCTCGCTGCCCGGCATCGCGACGAGGGTTCCATTGGTCGATCGCAGGTCCGTGACGATCACGGACCCGCCATCCTGGCGGATGGCCAGATGGGATCCCGACACCTCGCGAAGCGGGGAGGGCACTCGAACGAGCCGGGGAGACTCACCGGAACCGATGCGCGGCAGCGCAGGTTTCCTGCCGATCAGTGCGGGGCGATCGAGCCCGATGGCCTCGTGATAGTTGACGCTGAACTGATAGAACAGCGCGGCAGCCCCGGCGGGCTGCACTGCACCAGGTGGCACGGCTTTCGGCACGACGACCGGTGCTACCGCAATGGGCACCCGGGCAGTCCGCGGCGGTTCGACAAGCGCGTCGAGTCCGACCGCTTCGAGTCCGACCGCTTTGAGTCCAGCAGCGGCGAGCGCCTCGGCCGGCAGGTCGGCGAACGCCCGCCGCTCACGGATGACAGTGTCGGCGTCGAGGTCTTCGTCGAGGGAGGGTCCGGCTGGCGCGGCTTGCACGGAACGCTGCCGGATTACGGTGTGCTCGTCCGGAGCTTCAGCCGAGGATTGCACTGGAGAATCCACTGAGGAATCCACCGGGGGCTCCACAGGCGATTCCATGGGTCCATTCTGCAACCTCAGCCGATGAATGACATGACGTGCTTCACCCTGGTGTAGTCCTCGAATCCGTAGCTCGACAGGTCTTTGCCGTAGCCGGAGTGCTTGAAACCGCCGTGCGGCATTTCGGCGACCAGGGGAATATGGGTGTTGATCCAGACACAACCAAAGTCGAGATGCTTGGCAAAGCGCATCGCGCGACCGTGATTCTGCGTCCACACGCTCGACGAAAGTCCGTACTGCACGCCGTTTGCCCACTCCAGCGCTTCGGCCTCGCCAGTGAACTTCTGCACTGTTATGACCGGACCGAAGATTTCGCGCTGGATCGCGTCATCCGTCTGCTTCAGGCCGCTGACGATCGTCGCCTCATGGAAATAACCGGCTGTGCCCTGGCGGTGACCGCCGAGTTCGATGTTCGCGTTGTCTGGCAGCCCCGAAATGAATCCCTCGACCTGGGCGAGCTGGTTCGCATTATTCACGGGGCCGAACAGAATCCCGTCCTCTGCGGGTGCGCCGGTCTTCGCGTTCTCTTTCGCGTATGCGGCCAGCGCCTGCACGAACTCGTCGTGGATGCCCGCCTGCACCAGCACGCGGGTGGCGGCAGTGCAGTCCTGCCCAGCATTGAAGTAGCCGGCGATGGCGATGCCCTCGACGGCGAGTTCGATGTCGGCGTCGTCGAAGACGATCACCGGCGCTTTGCCTCCGAGCTCGAGGTGCACGCGCTTCAGGTCGGTTGCGGCAGCTTTCGCCACCTCCATGCCCGCGCGAACTGATCCGGTGATGGAAACCATCTGCGGGATGCGGTGGTCGATCATGGCGGCGCCGGTAGTGCGATCGCCGGTGATGACGTTCAGCACCCCCTTCGGCAAGAACTCTGCAGCGACCTCGGCCAGCAGCAGGGTGGACGACGGCGTCGTGTCTGAGGGCTTCAGCACTGTCGTGTTGCCAGCGGCGAGCGCGGGCGCGAACTTCCAGACGGCCATATTGAGCGGGTAGTTCCATGGCGTGACCTGCCCGATGACCCCGATCGGTTCACGACGAATCGATGACGTGTGATCTTTCATGTATTCGCCTGTCGCCATGCCGCTCAGGTGGCGTGCCTCCCCGGCGAAAAAGCGGATCTGGTCGACCGAGAGCATGATCTCGTCGGCAACCAGGGACGCACGCGGTTTGCCCGTGTCCTGAGACTCGAGGTCGGCGAACTCCTCGGCCCGCGCCTCGATGGCGTCGGCGATGCGGAACAGCGCGAGCTGGCGCTCCGCAGGGGTCGTCTCTCCCCACTCTTCGAAGGCTGCGGCAGCCGCAACGAATGCCCTGTCGACATCCGCTGCGCTCGACACCGGAGAGGACCCGTACGACTTCTCGGTTGCCGGATCGATCAGGTCGAAAGAGGACTCTGCGGTGGCCGTGACGTATTCACCGTCGATGAAATTGCGGATGTCAGCGCTCATGATCCCAATGTACCCAGCCGAATGCGCTCGCGCACTACCGATTCCGTCGCGAAACATGGCGCGCGGTGCGGATCCGCTTGTATGAAGCGCATCTCGCTGACAGAATCACGGTATGAGTCCCTCTTCCAAGCCGATCCAGCTGGATGATGTTTCCAAGGCGATCATTGAGCAGTTGCAGGCTGACGGGCGTCGCTCGTACTCGGAGATCGGCAAGGCCGTCGGGCTGAGCGAGGCTGCGGTTCGCCAGCGCGTACAGAAGCTCACCGAGTCAGGAGTCATGCAGATCGTGGCGGTCACCGACCCCATGCAACTCGGCTTCTACCGCCAGGCAATGGTCGGCATCACGGTCACCGGCGACACCACTGTCGTGGCCGAAGCGCTGAGCGCCTTGAAGGAGGTCGACTACGTCGTGCTCACCGCTGGCAGCTTCGACATCCTGGCCGAGATCGTCTGTGAGAACGACGAAGACCTCATCCAGCTGCTCAACAAGGAGATCCGCTCCATCGAGGGCGTGCGATCCACCGAGACATTCGTCTATCTGAAGCTTCACAAGCAGTTTTATAACTGGGGAACTAGGTAAGAGTCATGGAATACAACGAAGCAGACCTCCAGCAGAAGGCCAAAGACCACCTGTGGATGCACTTCTCCCGACAGTCGGTCATGGAAGACGGGCACGGGGTGCCGATCATCGTCCAGGGTGATGGCCAT
>JAODLU010000117.1 GCA_025464125.1 Microbacteriaceae bacterium
TGATCGTCACCGCGACCGGGCTGAACGTGCGCCCCTTCGGCGGGGTGGCACTGAGCATCGACGGGGAGCAGGTACCGCTTGCCGGGAAGGTGGCATACAAGGGAATGATGCTCGACGGCGTACCCAACTTCGCCTACTCCATCGGGTACACGAATGCCTCGTGGACGCTGAAGGTGGAGTTGCTCTGCGAGCACTTCACGCGCCTGCTCAACTACATGGAAAAGAAGGGGTTGGCGGTCTGCTTTCCCCAGCTGCCGGATGGCGAGTTCGAAACCAGGCCACTGCTGGATTTCGGCGCTGGCTACGTGCAGCGAGCGCTCGACACACTTCCCAGGCAGGGTACGAAGGAACCATGGACATCATCGATGAGCTATCACCAGGACGTTCGCACACTGCGACGATCGCCTGTCGCTGACAGGTTCTTGCGATTTCTCTGATCTATTTCGGCAAACTGGGGTCGTCCCGCCACTCGACGGCGATGACCGTTCCTGCCGCGACGCCCTCCTCGCGCTCGCGTAGTTCCACGCGGCGGATCTTGCCGGAGATGGTTTTCGGCAGCTCCATGAACTCGATCCGGCGCACCCGCTGGAACGGGGCAAGGCGGCCCCGTGCAAACGCGAGGATGTCCCTGGCGGTCTCTTCCGTCGGCTCGAAGCCCGCTGCGAGAACGACATAAGCCTTCGGCACAGCCAGTCGCACGGCATCCGGAGCTGGCACGATCGCTGCCTCCATGACCGCCGGATGCTCGATCAGTGCGCTTTCGAGTTCGAACGGGCTGATCTTGTAGTCCGAGGCCTTGAACACGTCGTCGGTGCGACCGATGTAGGTGATGTAGCCCTCTGCGTCCCGCGAGGCCGTGTCGCCGGTGTGGTAGTAGCCACCAGCCATCGCCTCGGCATTGCGCACGGAGTCACCGACGTAGCCAGTCATCAGGAAGGTCGGGCGATTGGCGAGGTCAACGCAGATCTCGCCATCGTCGCTCTCCTCCCCGGTGAGCGGGTCGACGAGCACGACCGGGCATCCTGGCATTGGCCGCCCCATCGACCCGTCCTTCAGCAGCGAGCCCGGCGAATTGGCGACCACAGCGGTCATCTCCGTTTGACCGTATCCGTCCCGGATGGTCAGGCCCCACTGCGAGCGCACCTGCCCGATAACCTCCGGGTTCAGCGGCTCGCCGGCCGAGATCGCCTCACGAAGAGACCCGCGGCCCGCTGACAGGTCTGACTGGATGAGCATGCGCCACACGGTCGGCGGAGCGCAGAATGAGGTGACCTTCTCGTCACGGATCTGCTTCAGCATCGACTGGGCATCGAAGCGCGCGTAGTTGTAGACGAAGATCGTCGCCTCTGCGATCCATGGCGCGAAGAAGCAGCTCCAGGCGTGCTTAGCCCAGCCGGGCGACGAAATCGCGAGGTGGATGTCGCCCGGTCGCAGCCCGAGCCAGTACATGGTCGTGAGGTGCCCGACCGGGTACGAGACCTGCGTGTGCTCCACCAGCTTCGGCCGCGACGTTGTGCCCGAAGTGAAGTAATACAGCAGCGGGTCAGCTGGCGCAGTACCCGGATGCGGCAGCGGCACTGGTGACTCGTCGAACGCGCCGGCGTAGTCGACCCAGCCGTCGGGGCCATCGCCAACCCGGATGCGCGTGTACTGACCGGGCACGCCATCGAACTTGTCGGCGTCCGCGCCAGCGGCAATCACGTGCTTCACTCCTCCGCGCTCGACCCGGTCGACCAGGTCGGCGGTGCCGACAGCAGTTGTGGTCGGCAGGATGATCGCGCCGAGCTTCATGATGGCGAGCATCGACTCCCACAGCTCAACCTGGTTGCCGAGCATCAGCATGACCGCGTCACCGCGCACGACTCCGCGCGCAGCCAGCCACGCGCCGAGCTGATCGGAGCGTGCAGCCATCTCGGCGAAGGTGCGGCTCGTTCGCGAGCCGTCCTCCTCCACGATCACGAGGGCTTCGCGGGAGTTGCCTTGCGCGATCTGGTCAAACCAGTCGATGCCCCAGTTGAACCGCTCGCCCATGTCGGGCCAGCGGAACTGGTCGACAGCCTGCGCGTAATCATCCCGCAACTCGACGAGGAGGTCCCGTGCTGCCCGATAGTCGTCGTAAGACGTCATAGCCACCTCATCGTTCGCCGTTCAGCACATCTCGTACATAAAGCATTTCACGCTCCCTCGACCCGTATGGCAATTCGCGCCAACGCTGCTGTTCTCACAGCAGGCATCACCGGCCCGGCGAAAGGCAGCGGAACTAAGCTCGAGGCATGACGCGGAAGTCGGTTGTATTCGCAGGTGGCGGGGTCGCAGGCATCGCATGGGAGACGGGCATGCTGCTGGGAATCGGCGACGTTGCCGGTGACGTGCTGGCGGGCATCCTGGATGCCGAGACCCGGTTCATCGGCACGTCGGCCGGAGCCGCGGTGGCCGCGCAGGTCGCCACCGGTGTGCCACTCGAGGATCTCTACCTGGCCCAGCTGGCAGAGGAGACCGCGGAGCTGGACGCCGTGATCGACATAGCCGCATTCAGGGCCATGATGGTCTCAGCTGTTGCGGGTGCCTCATCGCCAGAAGAAGGTCGACAGCGAATCGGCACAATGGCGCGCAACGCGGAGACAGCGGCACCGGAGGCGCGCCGGGCTGTCATAGCCGCGCGACTGCCTATCCAGAACTGGCCCGCGAGACCCTTGCTGCTCACTGCAATCGACACCGAAACCGGAGAACTCGCGGTCTTCGACTCGACCAGCGGTGTGGGGCTCGTCGACGCTGTGGCGGCGAGTTGCGCAGTGCCTGGCATCTGGCCAACGGTTGAGATCAATGGCAGGCGCTACATGGACGGAGGAGTTCGGTCGACCGCGAACGCGGACCTCGCCGCCGGCTCTGACCGGGTTCTGGTGATCGTTCCCGCGCCCGAGGTCTCGCCCGACAGGGACACGATTCCCTCCTCCCAGTTCGAGGCG
>JAODLU010000132.1 GCA_025464125.1 Microbacteriaceae bacterium
TCCTGGGCTCGTTCCTGTTCAGCGGCGACGTCGTGCACCAGCGGGCCGGCACCCTGTCCGGCGGCGAGAAGACCAGGCTGGCGCTGGCCACGCTGGTCGTGTCGGGGGCCAACGTGCTGCTGCTCGACGAACCGACGAACAACCTCGACCCCGCCAGCCGCGAGGAGATCCTCGGCGCTCTCGCCAGCTACAGCGGAGCCGTCGTGCTGGTCAGCCACGATGAGGGTGCTGTCGAAGCCCTGAACCCGGAGCGGGTGCTCATCCTGCCGGACGGCACTGAGGACCTCTGGAACCGCGACTACCAGGACCTGGTCGCCCTGGCCTAAAGGTTCTTCTACCTCGCGTCGAGCAGCTCGTCTTCGATCTCGCTGTCCGGCCGGGGCTTTGCCGCTTTTCGGCGTTCCCGCTCGTCTGCACGCTCTCGCTCTTCAGGGTCGTCTGCATTGCGGATCCGGTATTCCTGCCGAATGGCGTATGCAAGCCCGAGGAATGCCATCACGCCGAACAGTACCCACTGGATGGCATAGGACACGTGGAGGCCCTCGTCGAGCTGGGGCTCAGGATATTCACGCGGGCGGGTCGCGGTTGCGGGCGTTTCGGTGACCATGAGCCCGTATGCGCCAGTGTAAGTCGGGTCTCCGACCAGCTTCGCGACGGTGGGGAGGTGGATGGTCGCCACCTGCCCGGTGCCAGCTGAGCGGCCTGGCAGGGTTGGCTCACCAGCTTTCACCCGGGCGATGACCTCGACCTGTCCGGCTGGAGGCTTCGGCACTGAGTCCGGCGCATCCTGGTCGTTGCCAGTTGGCACCCAGCCACGGTCGACGATGAAAACCGACCCGTCCTGCAGTTTGAGAGGCACGAGAACTTCGAATCCTGGGTTTCCGTCGAGCGGGCGATTACGCACAAGCAACTGGTCCGCCGCCAAATAGCTTCCCGACATCGACACCTGTTGCCACTCGTCTGACGCGTCGTACGACCGCAGCGACGGCAAGATCTCAGTGAGTGGCCTGGGAGTGCCGTTGAAGTTCTGGTCGACGAGTTGGTTGCCAGCTCGCGCCTCATTGGTGCGAGCTACCTGCCAGAGCGACAGCGCAACGCAGATGACGGCGAACAGTACGGCGAGGCCGAGGTAGCCGAGCCAGCGACGGGTAAGGGCCAGCCGCCAGATCCTCACCTGGCGACCTCTGGAACCCTGTCAACGGCCACGCCGAATTGGGTGACGACCACGGGAAAGTCGCGCGTGGCGAGGTAGTCATGGAGATAGTCGCGGTGCTCGTCACACGCCAGCCACACTTTGACGCGATCGGGGGTGTGGATGCGCGGATTACGCCAGTTGATATTCCAGGCGGCTGGAAGGCGGCATCCGGCGCGCGAACATGTCGGCACGGCGGGGTCGTCGAGCCCGATCATTCCTTATCGTCTGCCGGGGGAGACGAAGGGTACGAGGGCTGCTGGATGACGGCTACCGCGCCGGGTCGCAGCACTGTGCCAGTGCCGTTCTTCGCGCTTCCGGCGTTGGCCAGCACGACGGCGATGTACGGCAGCACAACGGCGCCGATCGCCGGAAGGATGAGCCACCAACCGCGCACGAAGAGGCAGAGGACTATGCAGATCATGCGGATGCCCATGGCCACGGAGTACTGGATCACACGACTGCGCCGGTCGTCCTGCGGGGACCGGGGGATGCTTGTTATCGACTGTGTCTTCGCCATGGGTACCCCTTTAGCCTACGTCTAAGATTGTGTGAGTTTGCCGTGGTCGCCGGACTGTTTGCGGCCATCCCCACTGAGAGTGAGCCCGATGTCCACGCCAAGAACTGTCCTCATCACCGGCGGCAACCGCGGCATCGGCCGCGCCATCGCCGAGGAGTTCGTTGCTCAGGGGCACCGGGTCGCCGTCACCGCACGTTCAGGGTCTGGACCGAACGGTACTCTCACCGTCATCGCGGATGTGACTGACGCAGCATCCATCGACGCGGCATTCAGCCAGGTGGAGGCCGAACTTGGCCCGGTGGAGGTAGTCGTCGCCAACGCAGGAATCACCAGGGACACCCTGCTCATGCGCATGTCTGACGAAGACTTCACCGACGTGATAGACACCAACCTGACTGGCGCCTTCCGCGTGGTCAAGCGGGCCTCCAAGGGCATGCTGAAGGCGAAGTACGGGCGAATCGTGCTTGTGTCGAGCGTGGTCGGCCTCCTCGGCGCCGCGGGCCAGGTCAACTACGCAGCATCGAAGAGTGGGCTCGTTGGCCTCGCCAGGTCGGTCACTCGGGAACTCGGGTCACGGGGCATTACGGCCAACGTCGTCGCACCCGGATTCATCGAGACTGACATGACCGCTGAATTGCCTGAGGAGACACAGGCCATGTACAAGAAGTCGATTCCTGCTGGTCGCTTCGCCACCCCGTCCGAGGTCGCAAAGGTCGTGGCGTGGATAGCTGGCGACGACGCAGCCTACATTTCAGGTGCCGTTATCCCGGTCGACGGCGGCCTCGGGATGGGGCACTGACGCCCGTGCCGACTGCTCAAGTGCCAGCGGCGACAGCCCCGCTGTGGTTGCTTCGCACGGTCGGTTTCATCTCATTCTTCGACCGTTTCTGCACCGCTCCGATGCTGGTGGTGCTCGCCGCGCAACTGGGCATAAGCCTCGCAGCAGCCATCCAGCTCGCCACTGTGTACGCACTCTTCTACGGAGCGGGCCAGCCTCTCTGGGGCATCCTGAGCGACCGGCTCGGCCGGGTGACGGTTATGAAGATCGCGCTGGTCGGTGCGATCGTCGGGAGCATCGCCAGCATCGCCATCCCCGGCTACTGGCCACTGCTGGTTTCCCGCGCACTCACTGGACTGATGGTGGGGGCCCTCTATCCGATGCTGATCACAATCGTGGCGGACACCATTGAAGGTCCTGCCCGCTACCGCGAGATCTCCAATCTCCAGACCGTGTCTGCACTCGGCACCACCGGCGCAACGCTTGTTGCCGGCGCGCTGGCTGCCTGGCTCGACTGGCGAGCTGTCTTCGCTATAACGATCCTCACCGCAACAGTGGCGCTGGTTCCGCTCGTCAGATTGCCCAACAGCCGACCCGACCACCTGGCCGGACGGTGGAAGGCAGCTCTCCAGCCGTGGCCGTTGTGGCTCTATTTCGTTGCCATCGTGGAAGGCGCAGTGCTGCTCGGCATTTTGACCTATATGGTCCCCGCGATGGAGCACTCCGGAACGCCGGTCGCTCTCGCCGGGCTGCTGGCTGCAGGTTACGGGGTCGGAA
This sequence comes from Microbacteriaceae bacterium, assembly GCA_025464125.1. Classification (GTDB taxonomy): domain Bacteria; phylum Actinomycetota; class Actinomycetes; order Actinomycetales; family Microbacteriaceae; genus Lacisediminihabitans. Next base: position 3,268 of record JAODLU010000132.1, read on the forward strand.
TCGTGGTTGGGTCCCAGACCGTGAAGGTCGTGGCGAAACGAATTGAGCGTCCTGTCATCCTGGTGATCGGCGGCGTGTTCCTGATCGGCGCGTACGTGCTGGCCACCATTTCACCGACAGCTGCCGCGCTGACCGTAACTTCGCTGCTGGTCGGTCTCTCGAACTCCTTCCTGCACTCCACCCTGCAGGGCTGGGTGGCGGCGGTGTCGCCAACCGCCAGGGCAACCACGATCTCGTTCTTCGCCACGTGCCTCTTCCTCGGAGCTGGCCTGGCAACCGGTGTGACCGCGCAGCTGGCGGCGAACGGCGGCTACCGCAGCATCTTCGCCGGCACCGCCGTGCTCGCCGCCGTGCTGCTTGGGATGGCCGGCCTCAGCTTTCGGCGCTGGCTGCGCACGCACACGCTCGGCTGAGCTTGCCTGCAACATCGCCCATTGTGGCGATGTTGCCGCGAAAGACCTAGCCGCGAAGCCCGAGCAGCGGAAGCAACTGTGACAGGTCGCGCTCATCCATCAGCACATGCGCTTCATCGCGTACAGGCGCTTTCGCATCGAATCCGACGGCCAGCCCTGTGATAGCCATCATGGGCAGGTCGTTTGCCCCGTCCCCGACGGCCACAGTCTGCGACAGCTGGACGCCACACTCCAGCGCCCATTCCTGGAGGGTCAAAGCCTTGGCCTCCGCATCGATGATGGTGCCGATCAGCCCACCTGTGAGCTTTCCATCCATGATTTCGAGCCGGTTCGCGCGACGAAAATCCAGACCGAGCCTGTCGGCTATCGGATCGATGATCTCGTGGAACCCACCAGACACGACCCCGACGCATCCACCTGCTGCATGGATGCCAGCGATCATTTCGGGCACACCGCGTGTCACCGTGACCTGGGCTGCGACTGCCGCGAAGACCGACTCAGGCAGGCCAGCCAGCGTTGCGACCCTGGCCCGCAGGCTCTGCTCGAAGTCGACCTCGCCGTTCATGGCTGCTGCGGTGATTGCTGCGACCTGCTCGCCCGACCCTGCTGCATCGGCCAGCAGTTCGATTACCTCGTTTTCGATGAGCGTTGAGTCGACATCGAGAACAACGAGGAACCTGGCCATCCGATCAGGCTAGCGGGGTCGATCAGGCTACGGTGACGCCTTTGCCAACCACCGTGATTCCCGAGTCTGTAACCGTGAAGCCCCGTGCGCGGTCCGCATCAGCGTCCACCCCGACGGATGCACCGGGCGAGATTATGACTTCCTTGTCGAGAATCGCCCTGTTCACCGTCGAGTCAGGGCCGATGCGCACCCGGTCGAAGACGATTGAGTCGACAACGCTGGCACCGGACTCGATGATCGCCCAGGGCCCGAGCACGCTGCGTTCGATATGCGCACCCGACAGCACGGACCCGAGCGAAACGATGGAGTCGATTGTCGTTCCGAGGTTGCCTCGTGAGTCGCGGACGAATTTCGCCGGCGGCGAGTTGAGCTGCTGGCTGAAGATGGGCCACTGGCTGTTGTAGAGGTTGAAGATCGGAAGTGCAGAAATGAGGTCCTGGTGGGCATCGAAGAAGGACTCGATGGTTCCCACGTCGCGCCAGTAATACCGGTCACGGTCGGTGGCACCCGGCACTTCGTTGCGGTTGAGGTCATAGACAGCGGCATCCCCGCGCGAGACGAAATCCGGCACGATGTCACCGCCCATGTCGTGGTTGGACGTGCTCAGTTCGCCGTCCCGCAGCACCGCGTCGATCAGGATGTCGGCGTCGAAGACGTAATTGCCCATCGACGCGAGCACCTCATCCGGTGAGTCCGGCAGGCCTTTGGCATCTTTCGGCTTCTCGAGGAAGCGGCCAATGCGGGTGGGATCATCCTTATCGAGTTCTATCACCCCGAACTGGTCGGCGAGCGACAGTGGCTGGCGGATTGCCGCAACAGTTACCCCTGCGCCCGAGGCTTCGTGTGCCTCGATCATCTGGCTGAAATCCATGCGATAGACGTGGTCGGCGCCCACGACCACGACTATGTCGGGCTTTTCATCGCGCAGGAGGTTGAGGCTTTGAAGGATCGCGTCGGCGGAGCCGGCGAACCAGCGCTTGCCGAGCCGCTGCTGCGCTGGAACCGAAGCCACATACGAGTTGGTCAGCCCGGACAGGCGCCAGGTCTGGCTCACGTGCCTGTCGAGGCTGTGTGACTTGTATTGGGTGAGCACGACGATCTGCCGAAGCCCGGAATTGATCAGATTCGACAGGGCGAAGTCTATGAGGCGGTAGTTGCCGCCGAAGGGCACCGCGGGCTTCGCGCGATCAGCTGTGAGAGGCATCAACCGCTTGCCTTCGCCGCCAGCAAGCACAATCCCAAAGATCTTCTTCGATGCCATGTGTCCAGAGTACGACGACCCATAGGGGTGTACTAGCGTTCCAATGGTGAGAGTCGATTTGATAACCCGCGAGTATCCACCAGAGGTATATGGGGGAGCCGGGGTACACGTTGCCGAGCTTGTGAAGGCCCTGCGCCTTGACATCGATGTGGTCGTTCGTGCGTTTGGCATGCCAAGGGATGAGCCTGACGTTTACTCCTACCTGGTGCCGCCATCGCTGGTTGGTGCGAACCCCTCTATCGCGACCCTCGGCGTCGACCTCGAAATAGCGCAGGATGTCGGTGGCGCAGACATCGTGCACTCGCACACCTGGTACGCCAACGGGGCCGGCCATATCGCCCAGCTCCTGCACGGCATCCCGCACGTGGTCACCGCGCACAGCCTTGAGCCGCTGCGCCCATGGAAGGCCGAGCAGCTCGGTGGCGGCTACCGCGTCTCCAGTTGGATCGAAGAGAACGCCTTCGCCACTGCCGACGCGATAATCGCCGTCAGCGATGGCATGCGCCGCGACATCCTGCGTTCGTATCCGTTTCTCGACGAAAAGCGAGTCTCTGTCGTTCACAACGGCATCGATCTCGAGCGCTGGGCGCCCGTGAAAAACGACGAGTACCTGCGAGAGCTCGGCATCGACCCCGCCAGGCCATCGGTCGTGTTTGTCGGCAGGATCACCCGTCAAAAGGGTTTGCCATACCTGCTGCGGGCGGCGGCGAAACTTGCGCCGGAAGTACAGCTGGTGTTGTGTGCGGGGGCACCGGACACTCCGGAGATCTTCGCGGAGGTACGTGATGGCGTCACCGAACTGCAGAAGGAGCGCAGCGGAGTCGTGTGGATCGATCGCCAGCTGAGCCAGGTAGAGCTCTCGACTGTGCTGACCTCGGCCACCACGTTCGTCTGCCCCTCTATTTACGAGCCGCTCGGCATCGTCAATCTCGAGGCGATGGCCTGTGGAGTGCCAGTCGTTGGCACGGCGACCGGCGGGATTCCCGAAGTGGTCGACGAGGGCGTTACCGGCAGGCTCGTTCCAATCGACCAGGCCCAGGACGGCACCGGCACGCCGCTCAACCCCCAGCAGTTCGTGGACGACCTTGCGCGCATTCTCACCGAGGTGGTCAGCGACCCGCGGGCGGCGAAGAAGATGGGCAAGGCGGGTCGAGCTCGCGCCGAGCGGGACTTCGGCTGGGACCGCATCTCGAAGCGTACCCAGGAGATCTACCGCTCTCTGCTCCAGTAGTAGCAGCGCGGCGCGGGGGAGCCGCCGTCGCGCGCCGATAGTCTTGGACCATGGCCAGCGTTCTCCAGCTCACCGACGTCTCAGTCGTCCGGCAAGGCAATCCGATCCTCGATTCTGTCTCATGGACGGTCAACGCCGAGGAACGCTGGGTGATTCTCGGGCCGAACGGTGCAGGCAAAACCACGATGCTGCAGGTGGCCGCCGCATTCATCCACCCCACTTCGGGAACAGCCCAGATTCTGGATGACCAGTTGGGCAAAGTCGATGTCTTCGAGTTGCGACCTCGCATCGGATTTGCTTCAACCGCTCTTGCGCGCCGCATT
>JAODLU010000142.1 GCA_025464125.1 Microbacteriaceae bacterium
CCGCCCAACGCGCGCGCGCCCCGCCCAACCCGTGCGCCCGCCCCGCCGCGCCCGCACACCCAGGGAGCTCGCGAGTCGTCGATATTGGTTGTTCGGCGTCCCCATGAGCACCAATATCGACGAGTCGATGGCGTGTGGACAACTTTTGCGAGCATCCGACGACCTGCGCACAGTAAGCGGATGCCGCGAAGAGTTGCTATCCCCACTACCCTCAACGGCACGGCGATCCGCACGAGTGAGGCTAACCAGCACCACCTGAATCGCGAGCGGCTTCGCAGCCCGGATGTCCAGCATCCGTTCCATGGGGGCAGCGCGTTCTACCTCGATCTCGATTCTGTTCTCGGCCTGTGTCGCGCCTACGAACCGCTTCTTGCTGATGGCCAGTTTTTCAGCCACTCGACTGCCGCTGCGCTGTACGGGCGCCGCTGCCGGAGTCGACCCTGCCTGGCCCGCTCCACATCGCAGCTTTCGACCGCACACCGCCGCGCCGATCCGGAGTCATCGGCCACGCGACATCCGTCTTCGCAGTTGTCTTCCTCGCGGGCTTTCCTGTGGTGGCGGCACCGGATGCCTGGTGCCAGCTCGCCAGCCAGCTGAATCGCGAAGACCTCGTGGCGGCGGGCGACTTCTTCATCTCAGGGGTCCGTCAGGCAGGAGGCACACGCAGCGCTCCACTCTGCAGCGTCGAGCAACTTCGGCAAGCGGTGGCTCACCACCGCGGATGCCGCGGCTCCCGTTCCCTGCACTGGGCGCTGCCTCGCCTCCGCACCGGGGTCGACTCCCGTCCCGAGTCCCTGCTGAGACTCCTGCTCGTTGCAGCGGGCATCGCGGAGCCCCTCGTCGGCTTCCCGGTCCAAGTGGATCGTGGCCGCGCCATCCTGCACGCAGACCTGGCCATGCCCGACGTTCGGGTGGCCTTCGAATACGAAGGTGACGGGCATCGCGTCAGCCGGAGTCGATTCCTTTCGGATATCACGCGGCGTGAGCGTTTTGAGGCCGCCGGTTGGAGGGTGATCCGGGTCACATCGGAGTGGCTCTTCGCGCATCCGTCAGAGTTGATCGACCGTGTTCGTGACGTGCTCGGTCGGCGCGAGAGCTCGCGCTAGCGATCGACTCGGCGAATTTGGTGGATTCGCTGCGGGCTTGGCACCAACTTCGACGAGTCGACGCCTCGGCAGGGCTGATAGCTTATAAACAGACTTCTCCGCCCCAGAGGGCGGAACTAAATGAATAGTGGAGGCCTCCTGTGGAGATCGATCTGAGCGTGCTGCGCCTCATGGAGCGCGAGCGCGAGATTCCCTTTGAAGAACTCGTCGGAATCATCGAACAGGCCATCCTCACGGCCTACCTGAAGCACACCGGCACCCCGGAAAGCAAAGACGGCAATGCGCCGGCCCGCGTTGAGCTTGACCGCAAGTCCGGTGCAGTGCACATCTTCGTGCCAGAGCTGAACGATGATGGCGAGGTCGTCGGCGAGGCTGAGGATGTGCCGGAGGAGTTCGGCCGCATCGGCGCGTTCGCCGCCAAGCAGGTCATCAACCAGCGCCTTCGCGATATCGGCGATGACAAGGTGCTCGGCGAATTCAAGGGTCGCGAGGGCGACATCGTTGCAGGCCTGATCCAGCAGGGGCCGAACCCGCGGATGATCCATGTCGACCTCGGAACTGTTGAGGCGATCCTGCCGCCGGAGGAGCAGGTTCCCGGTGAGGACTACGCCCACGGAACGCGCATCCGGGTCTATGTCACCAGCGTCGCGAAAGGCCTGAAGGGGCCGCAGATCACGGTTTCGCGCACCCACCCCTCGCTCGTGCGCAAGCTCTTCGCCCTCGAGGTTCCTGAGATAGCGAGCGGAGTCGTCGAGATCGTGTCGCTTGCCCGCGAGGCTGGTCATCGCACGAAGATCGCGGTGAAGGCCAATGAGCCTGGCGTCAACGCCAAGGGCGCGTGCATCGGCGAGCTCGGCCAGCGCGTGCGGGCTGTTACGGCAGAACTCAACAACGAGAAGATCGACATCGTCGACTACAACGCAGACCTGGCAACCTTCGTCGCCAACGCCCTGTCGCCGGCGAAAGTCAGTTCGGCGTTCGTCATCGACGCAGCCACCAAGGCTGTGCGGGCCCTCGTGCCTGACTACCAGCTCTCGCTCGCCATCGGCAAGGAAGGCCAGAACGCCCGCCTCGCGGCCAAGCTCACCGGTGCACGAATCGACATCCAGCCGGATTCCATTCTCGAGGGCGAATAGCCAGCGGTCCCTCCGCTGTCATGAGGCGCTAAGATGGATCCTGTTAGAACCTGTCTTGGCTGCCGTCAGCGTGCTGGTGCATCCTCTCTCCTGAGGGTCGTCGCTCGAAACGGAGAAGTCGTCGCAGATCCGTCTGCAACGCTTCAGGGCCGGGGTGCCTGGGTACATCCGACACTCCACTGCGTGGACGCGGCGATAGCTCGCAAAGCTTTCGCCCGTGCTCTTCGCATGGAAGGTGTGGCAGGTGCACGAGAAACACGTGCAGACCAGGTTCGAGCGACAGTCGATGACTCATCCGAGGCATCACACGCACAGCGCATATCAGAAACAAAGGCTGATTGACCTATGGACAACTAATGAGCGGCTCGAAATGAGACCCGTCCACAACTAAGGCCTGCCCCTCTCGGGTGTCGGCCCGAGAAGGAGAACAACTGTGGCAAAACCACGCGTGCACGAGATCGCAGCAGAACTCGGCATTGACAGCAAGAAAGCCCTTGAGAAGCTCAAGGAA
>JAODLU010000209.1 GCA_025464125.1 Microbacteriaceae bacterium
CGACTCCCAGGTGGCGAAGGCACCGCACCTCGTGGCCCGAGCGAAGGAACCCGGCGCGAATATCGGCCGCTGCCGGGTGATCGAACTGCAGCCGAACGACTACACCGAGACGCTGTACAACCTGCACCAGGATGACAACAATCGCCTGAACCCAGACGGCACCGGCTGGATCGTGCGCGGGTATTACAACCTCACCGACGACGCACAATCGTTCATGATCCTGCGCGAGGACCGCTTCGACCCGTCGACCGAGGTGCGAATCCCGCTTCCCGCAGGTTCCCAGGTCATCGTCGACACGCAGCGCTTCTGGCACGCCATCTGCCACACGGGTACGGCACCGAGGTACAGCCTCATCACGTCGTGGGAGTCCGGGCGGCAGCTCGACGAATACATCGCCAGGCATCACGGCAGCACCGAGAACGAGAACTCGCCGCTGTCGCAGCAGGTCATGGATGAAGCGCAGGCGAGCGTGCAGCGGCGGCTCGCCGAGCGTGCAGCGACCCTGGCCGATAAGGGCAGGAACTCGCGGGCCTGAAACCGGATGCAGGGGATGGCTCCCCACGCGGCCATCGCCATATAGTGAACTCATTCATGCACGCGCGTCAGAGCAGACACGCGGCGCCAGGGAGGGCACCATGTCTCGCAACTCCATCCGCCAGCTCGCCTTCGTCACCACGAAGGCCAGATTCGACGAAACCCTGCAGTTCTGGATCGATGCCTTCTCGGCCGGACCGTTCTGGACGCTCGATTTCTCGCTCGCCGGCCAGACCTTCAGGGGCCAGCCGACCGCCGCCGTAGGCAGGGCAGCCCTCAGCATGTACGGCACGACGCAGATCGAGATTCTCTGCGCGCTGGACGACGAACCATCCCCGTACAGCGAGTGGATCGAGCGCCACAACGGCCAGATCCCACAGGGCGGTCTGTTCCACCACTTCCTCGTCGACGCTGAAAACCACCAGGGCACTCTCGACCAGTTGACCGCCCACGGCGCGAAGGAGGGCTATCTGGCAACCATGCCCGACGGGCGCAAACTCGCGTACCTGGATGGCACGAGCGTCACGGGGTCGTACATCGAAGTCATCACGAAGTCGGCATATGGCGCAGGAATCGTGGCCGCCATGCGGGACTATTGCGACACGTGGGACGGTGCAGACCCGGTGCGCGACTATGGCGAGTTCGTGGCAGCGACCATGGGGGAGGCCCCTGCGTTCGTCGCCAGCCCCTGATCACGCACGATCAGGGTCACGCGGTTAGAGTCACAGGTGGACAGGGAGGTCCCATGCAGCTTGCAGAGAGCGACGAGATCGGCATCATGCGCCAGATGGTGCGTGAGTTTCTCGACCGGGAGGTCACGCCGGCGTTGATCGCCGAGTGGGATGCGGCAGACCACATCCCCCGCGAGATCGTGGCGAAACTCGGCGAGCTGGGGCTCTGCGGCCTGACCGTGCCCGAAGAATATGGCGGGCTCGGGCGCGATGTGCTCGGCCTCGTCGCCGTGCTCGAAGAACTCTCGACCAGCATGCTGGGGCTCGGCGGCATCTTCGTGATGAACGCCGGGTACGGCAGTCTCAACGTCGCGGCCCTTGGCACCGATGAGCAGAAGGCACGACTGCTGCCAGGCCTGCTGAGCGGCGAGACACTCTTTGCGTATGGACTGTCTGAACCGGATGTCGGGGCCGACCTCGCTGCAGTGAAGACGAAGGCAGTGCGCGACGGTGATCGCGTGATCATCAATGGCACAAAGCGCTGGTGTTCCGGCGCAGACATCGCTGACTACATCTACGCGCTCGTGTCGAGCGGTCCACCGGAGGCCCGTCGCGAGAACCTGTCATTCGTGATCATCCCGACCAACACGCCTGGCATCACTATGACCCGCACCGAGACGATGGGCGCACACGGCACCGCAACCAACGACGTCAACTTCGACGACGTCGTACTCAGCATCGACGATGTCATGGGCGGCGAGGCTGGCTGGAACCAGGGCTGGAAGATGCTCAGTGGGCCATCGCTCGAGGTCGAGAAACTGGTAACACCGGCGCTGGCGGTCGGGGTCGCCCGCGGCGCGGTCGCCGAGGCGTGGGAATACAGCCAGCAGCGCATGCAGGGTGGCAAACACATCGCGGCGCACCAGGCTGTGCGGCACGTTCTTGCCGACGTGCAGACCAAACTGCTCAGCTGCCAGTTGATGTTGAACCACGCTGCAGGGCTCGTGAATGCCGGACAGCCGAGCGCGATCGAGACCTCGATGGCGAAGCTATACATCAGCGAGACTGCCAAGCAGATCGTGCTCGACTGCCAGCAGTACGTCATGGGCGCGTACGGCTATGCAAAGGGTTTCAACATGGAGCGTTATGTGCGCGACATCCTGGTGTTCCCCATCTTCGGTGGCTCGACGGCGATCCAGCGCAACAACGTGGCCAACCTGCTGAGACTGCCGAGGGAATGACCGGGTGCTCGGCCTCTTTGCAACGCTCACCGTAAAACCGGGACAGCTCGACACCGCACTGGCGATGCTCGCCGAACTCGCGACCCCCACGCGCGGCGAGCCGGGGTGCCACCTCTATGTCTTCGGGCCGGGCAGGCAGCCCGACACCATTGCCATGATGGAGCGCTACGACGACAAGGATGCGCTGAAAGCCCACTTCGCGAGCCCGCACTTTCTGGCTATCGGAAGCAGGTTGAATGAGTTGCTAGACGGGCAGCCTGCGTCGACCAGGTTCACCGAGGTGGTGGCTCCTGGTGACTGACAGGTTCTCGCTCGCAGGACGGGTTGCGCTCGTCACCGGCGCTTCCGGCGGACTCGGCGAGCGCATGGCCTTCGTGCTTGCCGAAGCCGGCGCCGAGGTCATCGTGGTTGCGCGACGCTTCGACAAGCTGCAGGCACTCGTCGAGACGCTGCCCGGCACCGGCCATCTCGCAATCAGGTGCGACCTCGAGAATCCCACCGAGATCGAGACGATGGTGTCGACCGCGATCGCCGAGCGGGGTGCCGTCACTGTGCTCGTGAACAATGCGGGCTTTCACAAGCCGACCCCGGTCGACGACGAATCCCTCGAGCAATACGACCAGACACTCGCGCTCAACCTTCGTGCGCCGTACGTGCTGTCGAAGGCCATTGCGCCGCACATGGCTGCTGCAGGTGGCGGCTCGATCGTGAACATCGCATCCGTGGCGGCTTTCGTCGGCAACGCAAAGGTGCCGAGCGCGCCATACGCGGCATCGAAGGGCGGGCTGGTCGCGATGACCCGCGATCTTGCGGCGCAGTGGGCGAGCCAGGGCATCCGGGTGAATGCGCTATGCCCCGGCTGGTTCACCACCGACATCACCGCCCCGATGCTGGAGTCAGAGGGTGGAAGAACATTCGTCGCCCGCCAGATGCCGTTCAAGCGTCCCGGACGCATCGAAGAGATCGACGGGCCGCTGTTGTTTCTCGCGAGCGATGCGAGCTCATACGTGACTGGCGTTGCGCTGCCGGTCGACGGCGGACTCGTCGCCACCTAGGGCACGGCTCGCCACCTGGCCGCTAACGGCCTTTCTTGTTCGGGAACTTCTTCTTCTTCACCACCGGCGCCGGCCTCTTCTTCTGCTGCGCGACCGGAGCCTTCTTCGGCTCCTCCGGCACTGGCGCACGAGAGCTGTTGGCGGTGCGGCCACGCACGATGCCGACGAATTCCTCGAGCTCGGGCGTGGTGCGCTCGGCAAGCCAGACAATCGCGATGCGTGTCTCCGCGGCATCCGTCACAGGTCGGGCCACTACGTCTTTGCGGGTGTGCATGCGAGCGAGTGACTGCGGAAGAATGACGATGCCACCGCCTGCCGCGACCAGCTCTACAGCGTCCGCAGGGCTGAGGTGTGGATCAACCAGGTCCTCGCTTTCGAGCTCGGCCAGGGTAACTGTCGCGGCGTCAGCGATCGGATGGTCCTTCGGCACGACGACGACTGGCGCCTCCGAGTACAGGGGAATGAGGCTCATGCCCTCGGCTTCGACCGGCAGGCGCACGAAACCAACGTGCGCACGGCTGTCGCGCACCGCCTCCAGCTGGTCGTCGTCGGTCGTGGCGATGAAGGCCAGCGGATGCTCCGGCCGCCGCTCTTCCCACGCAGATGTCCAGCGGGTGAGGGTGACTCCCGCAACGAATGCGATGGTGAAGGGATCGTTCGGCACGGGCATCCCTCCCGGAATCGACTGAGGGGTCTCAGGCTACGCTGGCCTCATGAGCCCCGCGAAATCCACCCAGCTGATGAAGCCCGCTACCGCGGCACAGAAGCTCGGCATATACCTGCCAGCAACACCAGCGGAATTCCAGGAGACACCGGTTTCTCGCGAGCAGCTGAACGAGCTCGATGCCACGCCGCCGGAATGGCTGGCAGAGCTCCGCAAGAACGGCCCGCACCCGCGCCCGGTGATCGCCCACAAGCTCGGCATCTCGAACGCCGGCCTCGCCCGTTCGGGTGTCGACGACGCGCTCACCACCGCCGAGATCTCCGAGTTGCTGAAGGCTCCGCCTCAGTGGCTGGTCAAGGAGCGCGCGACCCAGGCCGCTGTTCACGAAGAGAACGCCAGGGTCAAGGCGCTGAAGGCATACAAGCGCACGCTGGCCGACGAGCAGGGCGCCACCACCCGCAAGTAGCGGCACGTTATGGCTCGTGCCGGTTCGCCGCCCGGGATGCCTGCCCGGCTTGAAGCAC
>JAODLU010000237.1 GCA_025464125.1 Microbacteriaceae bacterium
TCGCGGGCGCACGACTCGGATACCTTGCAGCAGATCCAGCGGTTATCGACGCCCTTCGCCTGGTGCGCTTGCCATACCATCTGTCAGCGTTGACGCAGGCCGCAGCGAATGCCGCGCTCGCTCATGCACCGCAGATGCTAGCCATGGTCGACGACATCAAGGGCCAGCGGGATCGCCTGCTGCTGGAGCTCCCGAAACTCGGATTCCACGCATGGCCGAGTTCGGCGAACTTCGTGCTGTTCGGGGGAGTACCTGACCCCGGCGCCGTGTTCGAAGCATTGCTTGCCCAGGGAATCATCATCCGCGATCTCTCCATCCCCGGGCACTTGCGGGTTACGGCGGGCACCGAAGCAGAGACAACCGCGTTCCTCGATGCGCTGGCCGGCCTCGACCTGCTTGCCTGAGCGGCTGGGGCTTTCCTGCCCAATCGGTAGGATTGCAGCATGACCAACCAGCGCGTGGCGCACGTCAGGCGCGAGACGAGCGAGTCGAGCATCGACCTCTCGCTTGACCTTGATGGCACCGGAACATCCTCGATCGACACCTCTGTGCCGTTCTACGACCACATGCTGACGGCTTTCTCAAAGCATTCACTGATCGACCTCACGGTGAAGGCGTCGGGCGACACTGAGATCGACGTGCACCACACCGTCGAAGACATCGGCATCGTGCTGGGCCAGGCGATTCGCGAGGCGCTTGGCGACAAGGCAGGCATCGCGAGGTTCGGCGATGCCATGGTGCCGCTCGATGAGGCTCTCGTTCAGGCAGTTGTCGATGTTTCCGGTCGCCCGTTCCTGGTTCACACTGGCGAGCCAACCGGGTTCGAGCACCACCTCATCGGCGGCCACTTTACAGGCTCCATGGTCCGCCACGTATTCGAGGCGATCACATTCAATGCCGGCCTCACCGTGCACATCACCGTGCTCGGCGGGCGCGATCCTCACCACATTGCTGAGGCCGAGTTCAAGGCTTTCGCGCGCGCACTGCGCCAGGCCGTGGCGCTGGACGCTCGTGTCAGCGGCATCCCGTCCACCAAGGGCGCCCTGTAATGATGCTTGGCACAGATATGTGTTGCGCGAGATGAGCCAGCCATCCGTCGTCGTACTCGATTACGGTTCCGGCAATGTCCACTCGGCCGTCAAGGCCCTGGAGAGCGCCGGAGCCTCGGTCGAGCTCACCGCTGACCGTACGAAAGTGATGGAGGCCGATGGGCTTCTCGTTCCTGGCGTCGGCGCGTTCGCCGCGGTCATGTCCCAGCTGGTCGCCGCCAGGGGAGCTGAGTTGATAGATCGGCGTCTCGCCGGTGGTCGGCCGGTGCTCGGCATTTGTGTCGGCATGCAGGTGCTATTCGACAGCGGCGTCGAGCGTGGCAAGGGTACAGACGGGCTCGGCGAGTGGCCGGGAACGATCACAGAGCTCAACGCCCCCGTGCTTCCCCACATGGGCTGGAACACGGTGGAAGCCCCGCAGGATTCAGTGCTTTTCGAGGGCATACGCGACGAGCGGTTTTATTTCGTGCACTCATATGCCGCGACCGAGTGGGCCATCGAGACGCAGCCTCCATACCCGCCAGCGCGTCTCACCTGGGCGCAGCACGGTTCGCGCTTTCTCGCAGCAGTAGAGAACGGGCCATTGTCAGCCACGCAGTTTCACCCGGAGAAATCGGGGGAGCCGGGCATCCGTCTCCTGAAGAACTGGATTGGGTCGCTCAAGAAGTGATCACCGCAACCCGGCCGCACCGCCGAGAAATGACACGATGAGCCCGATCGCGACCATCCCGAAACTCATCCTCCTGCCAGCAGTTGACGTAGCTGACGGCAAAGCAGTGCGCCTCACGCAGGGCGAAGCCGGCAGCGAAACCAGCTATGGCAGCCCGATGGATGCCGCTGCTGACTGGGTGGAGCAGGGTGCCGAGTGGATCCACCTCGTAGACCTCGACGCCGCTTTCGGCAGGGGCGACAACCGTGAGGTCATCCGCCGGGTGATCAAGCACATCCCGCGCAGTGTTCATGTCGAACTCTCGGGCGGCATCCGGGACGACGCGAGTCTTGAGGCAGCGCTGGCCACCGGGGCGAAGCGCATCAACCTCGGCACCGCGGCACTCGAGAATCCCGAGTGGGCGGCGCATGTGATCGCCGAGTTCGGCGAGGCGATCGCCGTCGGCCTCGATGTCAGGGGCACGACTCTCGCCGCACGCGGCTGGACCCAGGATGGCGGGGACCTGTGGGAGGTTCTCGACCGACTGGAAGGGGCCGGATGCTCGCGCTACGTGCTCACCGATGTCACCAAGGACGGCACACTCACGGGTCCGAATCTCGATCTCCTGCGGCAGGTAGCCGAGCGCACGGATAAGCCAGTCATTGCTTCAGGCGGAGTCTCGAGCCTCGATGACATCGCCGCGATCCGGCAGCTCGTCCAGTTCGGCGTCGAGGGAGCGATCGTGGGTAAGGCGCTGTACGCAAAAGCATTCACTCTCACCGAGGCACTGGATGTCGCGGGCGACTAGTGGCGGGCGCTGACTCCCCGCCGAGCGCTGATTCGGCAGGCACCCCGTGGGCCGGCAGGCACTTCGACGACAATGCTTTCGCAGCTGACGATGGCAAAGCGCCCGAGAAGCTCATTGAGGCGTTACGACGGTTCCGCTCGAGGGAGCTGGGCGAGGCCGATGTTGTGGATGCCCTGCGCGGGTCCAGGCTGCTCATTCCGCTTGTGGCCCGTCTCGGTGAGGCGAGCATGGGAGAGCACGGTCATCCGGTCGACAAGAGCGCCGAGCTGGCGATCGTCACAGTCGCTGGCCCGGATGGGCGCAATGTGCTGCCCGCGTTCAGCTCAACCGACGCGATGCGCGTGTGGAACCCGAAGGCACGACCGGTGCCCGCTGACGGCGCGCGAGTGGCCCTGGCCGCGGCAAGCGAGGACACCGAACTCGTGGTGCTCGATCCGACCTCGGCTACCGAGTTCGCGATCCGTCGCCCGGCACTCTGGGCCATCGCCCAGTCGAAGCCCTGGATACCGAGTTACCTCGACCCTGAGGTGCTCGACGCGTTGCTCGCCTCAGCCGAGCCGGAGCCGCAGGTGGTGAGCGTGCTGCTCGATGCAGGGGATCCGGATTCCCGCCTCGCCGGCCCCGAACTGCTCGTGCGCCTCGGACTGAGGCCAGGGCTCGACCGCCTCGCGCTCGACGGATTACTCGCCCGCCTCCAGTCGCGATGGGCCGCCGATGCGCTGCTCACCGCTCGCGTGGACTCGCTGAAAGTGCAGCTGGAGTCCACGGCGGGATAGAACGCGCCAGCGCCTTATGCGTAAACCGGGCCAGTGAGCTTCTCGCCGGGACCGAAGCCGGGGGCGTCAGGCATTGGAGACGCTTCGCGAAAAGCGAGTTGTAGGGATCTGAGCCCGTCGCGCAGCGGTCGGGCGTGCTGGTCACCAAGGTCGGGCACTGATGCGGTAATGAGGCCGGCGAGAGCCTGGATGAGTTTGCGTGCTTCGTCGAGATCGGTGTCGGCCTCCGGATCATCGGTCAGGCCGCACTTGATTGCTGCTGCGCTCATCAGGTGCACCGCAACGGTGGTGATCACCTCGACAGCAGGGACCTCAGCGATATCCCTGGCCTCGTCATCCGCGAACAGGTTGTCATGTGGGGTATCGCTCATGGGGAGTTCCTCTGTTACACTGAACGCTGGCTTCGAGGCCTCTATTGGCTCGAAACGAAAGTGGAGATTCTCCCACCCGCGCTTGACCGCCTAGCTGCAATCGCTAAACAAGGTTACCGGGTTGTTGGCACCCCCCTTTGTGAGATAGACCCTGTCTGTCTCAAGAAGGAGATTTTGGGTGCCGTGCCAGTTGGTGTGGGATTCGTCCCATTTCGGCTCGCGCGTTTCTCCTGCTCGTCCCGGTTAGGCATCCGCCAGTCCGAGGGTCACGAGTTCCAACCAAGGAGTTACGCATCAGCGATCCCCGTACCAATGACCGAATCCGCGTACCGGAGGTCAGGCTTGTTGGCCCCAATGGCGAACAGGTCGGTGTCGTGCGCATTGAAGACGCAATTCGTCTTGCCCAGGAGGCAGACCTGGATTTGGTCGAGGTTGCTCCCAATTCCAAGCCTCCGGTTGCCAAGATCATGGATTTCGGCAAGTTCAAGTACGAAACAGCGCAGAAGGCCAAAGAAGCCAAGCGCAACCAGTCGAACACGATCCTTAAAGAGGTGCGCTTTCGCCTGAAGATCGACGTTCACGACTACGAGACCAAGCGCAAGCGTGCCGAGGGATTCCTGCAGGCCGGTGACAAGGTGAAAGCGATGATCTTGTTCCGCGGTCGTGAGCAGTCACGCCCAGAACAGGGTGTTCGGCTCCTTCAGCGTTTTGCCGAAGACGTCGCTGAGTTCGGTACGGTCGAATCCACTCCGACCATCGATGGTCGCAACATGGTTATGGTCATCGGTCCGCTGAAGACCAAGGCCGAGGTCAAGGCCGAGCACGACGCGAAGAAGCCAGCACCGCGAGAGCGAACTGAGCGTCCTGTCGAGTTCGATCCGACTCTCGGGCCAGAGACGATCGTCGAGCCAGCTGCCGCTCCAGCGACTGTTGTTGCACCGGCTGCTGCGGTTGCGACGGCGACTGAGGCAGTTGCAACTCCGGTTGCTGCCGAACTTCAGGCTCCGAAAGCCACCCCGCCGGTTGAAGCGCCGGCGGCCGCGGTCCCTGTCGAGGCCCCCAAGTCGGCAGAGCCCACGAAGGTCGCAGCGTCCAAGGCTGGTCCGGCCCCTCGCGCGACGCCAGCTGCAGCGCCCAAACCCGCCGCCGCACCGACCCCTGGCACTGCGCCGAAGCCGGCCGCAGCACGGCCCGCGGTTCCGAAGGCTCCGGCAGCTACGCCGAAGCCCGCAACGCCTGCCTCCGCTGCAAAGCCGAAGGCGGCACCCAAGACTGCACCAGCAGATGTCACCGCTGACTAGCCACCTGGCCAGCTGAGAACGATCACACAAGGAGAAAATAATGCCCAAGATGAAGACCCACTCGGGTACCAAGAAGCGATTCAAGGTCACCGGTAGCG
>JAODLU010000239.1 GCA_025464125.1 Microbacteriaceae bacterium
AGGATCGAGTCGATGGTGTGCATGAACGGGATCGGACCGGTCGAGGTGGAGTTGTTCGAGCGGATGGGCGAGCCTTGCGCACTCAACTTGGTAACACTGAGGCCGATGCCGCCGGTGCCCTTGGTGAGCCACATGACATCGCGCGTCGTCTTCGCGATGTGCTCCATGTCGTCTTGCATCTCCATGACGAAGCAGTTCGCGAGCTGGGGGTAGATGGTGCCGGCGTTCACCAGGGTCGAGCCAGCGGCCAGGTACTCGAGCTTCGACATCTTCTCGTAGAACTTGATCGCGTATGCGGTTGGGTCTGCCTCGTTGAGCGAGAGGCCCATCGCGATGCGCATCCAGAAGTACTGGGGAACTTCGAGGGCGTCACCATTGCGGCCCTTGATTCCGTAGCGGTTGTTGAGCGTGACCACGCCGATGTACTTCAGCAGTTCGTCGTGGGCTGGCTCGAGGTTGTCGGCCAGCTTCTCGAGGTCGAACAGCTGGGTGAGACGCGGGTCGAGCAGCTGCTCGTCGACGCCGCGAGTGACGTTCGCGACGAAGTGGCTGCGGTGCAGCTCCTTCAATTCTTCGGCGGTCTCGTAGTCGCCGAGCACGCGCTTGTAGATCGTTTTGAGCAGCAGGCGAGCTGCGACGGTGTCGAACGCCGGGTCATCTTTCACGTTTTGGAGCGCGACCTGGATGACGGCCTCATCCAGCTGCTGCGTGGTGATGCCGTCGAACAGTGTGAGCTCCAGCTCGCTGGCGATCTGGGTGACCCAGGTGATGTTCTCGTCGAGGCCGGCACTCGCGTGCTCGATCGCCAGGTTGATCTTGTTGGCGTCGTACTGCTCACGCTCTCCGTTGCGCTTGACTACCGTGATTCCCACGTTTGCTCCCAATTCATCGTCATCTGCTCGCCATTAATAGCCATAAGAACTCCGCTCCGACCAGCGGTTCTCCCCCTCACAGCGTCGGCTGACTTTCGGGTCTGCCGGGGGCTGTGGTTCAGCGGTTCCACCACTATATAGCGGGCCTCTGACATTGCGGTAACCCTAGATGTAGTGGGCGTGTCATCCACAGCTGTGCATAAGTTGTGAGGGTTTTACACACCCTGTGGAGAGAAAAACGAGGCGAATTGCTACTTGTTTCCCTTGCTGCAGGTCTGCTGCGCGGCGGTCTGGCCGGTGATGCTCGGCGGCAGCACGACTGCGGCCCCTGGAGCGACGGTCGCGGTCGGGGTAGGCGTCGGGGTCGGAGTCGCCTTGGCCCCCTTCTTCGCCGTCGCTGTTGGCGTCGGAGTGGGCGTGAAGGTCGGCACGACCACAGGATTCGGGTCTTCCACCGCCGCGCGCCCGACCTTGCCGCTGAGCTGCACGGGCTGGTCGGCGACGAGCGCCGCGTTCAGCACAGACGCTGCAGAGGGGATGGCCACGACGCGGTTGGGATTCGACGGGTCGGAAACTGACGGGTACTGCAGGAACACCATGTTGCCGAGCCCCATGTCCTTCAGGGCGAGAGCGATCGACACCATCGTCGTCGGGTTTGCAAGATATTCGCTGAGCGTCATGCTCTTCGCTGCTGCCCTGGCGATCGAATACAGCTGGATCGGATTCTGCAGCACTCCGCCGCTCGTGATCTTGCGCGCGAGCGCCGACATGAAGACCTGCTGGTTACTGATGCGTCCGAGGTCGCTGCCGTCGCCGACCCCATGCCGCGAACGCACGAACCCGAGTGCGGTTGCGCCCTGGAGGTCCTGCTGGCCGACGCCGAGGTTGATTCCCGTGTACGGGTCGTTGATCGGGGTCGCGACGCAGACCGTGACGCCGCCGACGGCATCCGACATGCTGATGACACCGTCGAAGCTGATCTCCGCCGCATAGGGGATGTCGAGGCCCGTCATCTTCTCGACAGTGAGCACGACACAGCTCAGGCCGCCGCGGGAGAGCGCGGTGTTGAACATGGTGTTCGACGAGGCACCGGATGACCCGCCGCCCGCTCGCGGACACGCGGGCATTGACACCATGAGGTCACGGGGAAAGCTGACCACCGTGGCGTTCGTGTGGTCCTGGGAGATGTGCAACAGCATCGTCACGTCGTTGTTGCCGGCACCTGAGCTGGCCGCGAGGTCTGCCTTGTTCTGGAACTGCTCCCCCTGGTTCGCGCGGGTGTCGGTGCCCGCGAGCAGGAGGTTGACGCCACCGTCGATCGCGCCTATTTCGGGCGGAGGGGCCTGGGTCGAGCCGTCGGCGTGCACGAGGTGCACCCCCGGCTTGACGCTCGCGGCCACCTGCCAGACCGCGATACCTGCGACGGACACTGAACCGACGATCGCCACCGCGACGACGATGCCGAGGATCCTGAGCAGGGCGAGAACTGGGTTGCTGCGGGTGAGCCTGCCGTGCCTGATCGGAGGGGTCGGGGCGACTGCCCTGCCTGATGATCGATGCGCCACAGGCCTCCCCCTTTCGCTCGGCTGGCCTGAACTCTAACCGACGGTCCCCCGGCTCAACCTGCGAACGCGCTCATGTCGCAACTAAGGGTCACCCCCCAAAATGCGGGCCGACGATAGGCTGGGAGGCTGATGAACAGCTACCTGAGCCTGCTGAAGACCCGCGGCGTCGCCCGGATCATGGCGGCGCAGCTGGTGGCACGGTTCCCCTTCGGCATGCTGTCGCTGGCCTTCCTGCTGCACATCGAGCGCATCCATCATTCCTATGGCGCTGCCGGTCTTGTGCTCGCGGCAACCAGCATCGGCCAGGCGATCGCTGGCCCCCTCACCAGTCGCTGGATGGGAGTCTGGGGCATGCGCCGGGTGCTGGTGCTCACGATGTCTGTGTGCGCAGCAGCACTGCTCGCGATCGCCATCGCGCCGACCCTGCCCATTCCCATCTATATGGCCATCGGCTTCATCGGCGGGTTGAGCACACCACCTGTGCAGCCCGCGGTGCGCACGATCTACCCGAAGATGGTCAACTCGCGCCAGCTCACGCCCCTCTTCTCCCTCGATGCTTCAGCCCAGGAGGTGATCTGGGTGCTGGGCCCGGTGATAACCACCTTCATCGCCATCCAGGTCAGCACAGTGCTCGCCATTCTCGTTGCGCTGGTGTTTCTCGTGGTCGGCGGCACCTGGTTCATCGCATCGCCGGAGGTCGGGCGCGTGCGCATCCCCCGGAGCAAGCGCAGCCTCGGTGCTGTGCTGAAGAAGCCGGCCGTGCTGCTCTCCACTGTCACCGGGTTCCTGATAGTCGGCGCGTGCGCAGCGGTCGAGGCCGGCGTGGTCTCGACCTTTGGCAACAACAGTTCGGAGTCGGGAGTCGTGCTCGCCCTCTTCGCGGTTGGCTCACTCGCCGGAGGCCTTGCACTCGGCCACCTGCCCATCGGCCCATGGGGAATGGCTGCGCGCATGTTCGTCGTCTTCGCGGGTATGGCACTGGCGGTGTTCTCCACCAACTTCTGGTGGCTGACGGTCACCCTGCTGATCGCCGGCATCGGCATCGCGCCTGCCCTCACGGTCATGTTCGCGATCGTGTCATCGAGCGTGCGGTTCAGCGAAACTGCTGAAGCCTACGGATGGGTCGGCACCGGCCAGCTGATTGGCGCAGCGATGGGCTCCGCCGTTGCGGGCTTCATGATCGACAGGTTCGAAGCGCCTGGCGCATTCTGGGTTGCCGCGGCATTCGCCGCACTGGGATTCATCGTGCCAGCAGTCTTCCACCGGGCGGCGCCCGACCTCCGGGGGCGGGATGCCAGCCCGCATCCAGACACCGAACCGGTGCCGGTGCAGCCCAGCTAAGCCTGCTGCAGTGGCTTCAGCACGTCGGCCATCAGTGCCAGCTCGGTGAGCAGGTGACCAAGGATGGCCGTCTCCTTCTCCTGCGGAACGAAAACGCCGTCTTGCACCTGCTGGCCGCCGAAAGGCAACTCGACTGCCGCCCCGGCTCGCACAAGGCCAACGCCAGCGGTCACCGGCTCGAGGGCGGTCACACCACGGGTTCCGCTCGAGACCCCGCCGTAGCTGACGAAGCCGAGGGGCTTGCGCCACCACTCGAGCGAGAGAAAGTCCACCGCATTCTTGAGCGCGGGCGAGAAGCTGTGGTTGTACTCGGGGGTGACGAAAATGAAAGCCTCAGCGGCATCCACCCTCGCACTCCAGTCGAACGTGTGCTGCTTCGTATACTGGCGGAGTCGCGGATGGTTCGGCTCGTCCATGAACGGAAGCGCAAGCTCGGCCAGGTCAACGAAGTCGATCTCGAATGCGCCGTGCGATTCAGCTGCAGACTGCACCCACTGGGCGATGGGGAGGCCGACGCGTCCTGGACGCACGCTCCCGACGACGATCATGAGTTTCGACATAGTGCTCCTGCTATAGACCTGTGGGTGGACCCTCCATGGAACATCGGCACCCCGCACGGCATTCCCGGCTCACACACGAATCCCGCACATGAAGAAGGGGGAAGGCTGTAGCCCTCCCCCTCGTGATCGAACAGTCCGATCGAACCACCAGCTAGTTGCTGCGCAGGTTCTCCTTGTACTCGTTCTTGGTCTTGGTCGCGTCACGCTCGGCCTCGGCCTTGTTCTTCTCACCTTCGGCACGCTTCACGTCGGCGTCGGCCTTGTACTCGTCGGCCTTGTCGCTCACGCGCTCCTTGGTGTCGTCGGCCCATTCGCCGACCTTCTTGCCAGTCGCCTGTGCGGCATCCTTCGCATCATCCAGCAGACCCATGATTCCTCCTTTGGGGTTCGTGACGCAGACGGTAGTCCGCTGCGGCAGGACCGCAAGGGTCGCGGCGAACTCACAACCGCCGCACAGGCAGGAGTGAGGGGCAACTACACCTGAGGGGAAGGGCGTTGGGCCTCTAGCCGTCGAGGTCGGGGGCGGCCCGGGCGTCGAATACATAGGCTCCCTGGCAGCTGCGCTGACGAACGAATCGCGGCAAACGTTGGGTGGTGCCCGTGCGCACGGCGCAACTACCGTGGCGCCATGAAGCGAATCCTCCTCACCGCCGCCATCGCCGTATCCGTGATCGGATTGGCCGGGTGCTCTGCATCCGGAGCCAGTTCCCCTGCCTCAGGCCCTGGCACGTCGCAGGTCGCACCGGGCGACGTCATCTCCGGCCAGGTCGTTCCAGGTGCTGTTACGCCAGGCAATGGCACCTCCCGCGAGAGCTTGGCCGCAGGCACCGATGCCGCGAAGGCCGCTGACAACCGCCAGGTGGTGAGCACCGGCATGGTCACCGTGACCGTGCAAGACCCGATGGCGTCGTCGAAGAAAGCGTCGGCCATCGTGGAAGCGGCGGGCGGCAGGGTCGACTCCCGCACTGAGGATGCACCGCTCGACGCGAGGGGCCATGGCAGTGCGACGCTCACTGTGCGCATCCCTGCCGCTGTTCTCACGAAGACGCTGGACGATCTTGGCAAGCTCGGCAGCGTGCGCCAGGTGTCGATTACCGAGCAGGATGTCACGGCCAGCGCCCAGGACCTCGACGCCCGCATCGGCGCCCTGCGCACCTCCACTGCCCGGCTGACCGACCTGCTGTCGAGGGCGACCAGCACGGCCGATCTCATCACCATCGAGTCAGCGCTGTCTGACCGGCAGGCGAACCTCGAAAGCCTGGAAGCGCAGAAACGCGGCCTCGATGACCAGGTGGCCCTCTCGACGATCACCCTGAGCCTCGTTTCCAAGGCCGATGCACCGGCTCACGTGCCTGCCACGTTCGTGGACGGTCTCATCGCTGGCTGGAATACGTTCGTCGCGTTCCTCGCTGGCTTCGTCGTGGTTATCGGGGTGCTGCTGCCCTGGCTGCTGTTCCTCGGGCTGGTCAGCATGGTCGTCATCCTGCTGGTGCGCCGCGCACGTCGCAAGGCTGGGCAGTCAAGGATCGCGAGTGAGGACCCTACTTCGTAACCGCTGCCTCAGCGACTGCGGGTGTGACCGACGATGCTGGCAGTTCGGTTTCCTCGTGCAAGTAGCGTGAGCCCCGGAAGAACGAGGCGAGAGCCGCCACGAGTGACATGATCGCGGCGGCGACAAAGACCACGATGAGACCATCGTGGAACGGCCCCGAGATCAGCTGGGGAAAGAATTCCTTTCCGGTCAATGTGGCCACCTGCGTGTGCGTCAGGTTGGCGAGCACGCCAGTTGGCTCAAGCAGGCTCTGGATGGGGTTATAGCCGAGGAAAGCCGCGAAGAGGCTGCCAACGGGCGGAGTCCCCGCGATCTGCCCCGCAACTGTCGCGGACACCCCGTTCGCCGTGAGTCCGTGCAGAAGTGCGCCAGGCAGGCCGACGGCGAGGCCTGCGATCATCAGTGAGAAGAAGATGCCGATCGAGAGCGAGCTTCCGGCGTTCAGCAGGGTGCCGGCGAGGCCCGAAGCCGAACCGCGGTATTTGGCGGGAACGCTGTTCATGATGGCCGTGCGGTTTGGCGCGCTGAAGAGCCCGGATCCGATACCGCTCACGAGCGTGATAAGTCCGAACTGCCAGTACTCGAAGTTCACCGGTATGAGCAGCAGCGCGACGAAGGATGCCGTCACCAGAAGCAGCCCGATGGTGGAGAACGCGCGTGCGCCGAAGCGATCGCTGAGCGCGCCGGAGATCGGGCCTGCGATGAGGAAGCCGATGGTGATCGGCAGCAGGTAGATGCCAGCCCAGAGCGGGGTGCTCTCATAGGAGTAGCCGTGAAGCGGCAGCCAGATGCCCTGCAACCAGATAATCAGCATGAACTGCATGCCACCCCGCCCGACCGCTGCGAGGAAACCGGACAGGTTCGCGAGCGCGAATGCCCGGTTGAGAAAGAGCCGCATCTCGAACATCGGCTCAGGGGTGCGCAGCTCGATGAAGACGAAGGCCACGAGCAGGGCAATCCCACCGATGATGCCGGCGAGCACCCATGGGTTCGTGAACCCGGTGGGGCTGCCACCGTAGGGATGGATGCCGTAGGTGATGCCCGCGAGCAGCACAGTGAGACCAAGGCCAAATGCGATATTGCCGGGCCAATCCATCTTGCCCGGGTTCTTGGTGCCGACCTCGTGCAGCGACTTGTATGACCAGATCGTGCCGATGATGCCAACCGGCACGCTCACGAAGAAGACGAGCCGCCAGTCGACAACTGCGAGCAGGCCGCCGACGATCAGCCCGATGAAGCTGCCGGCTATGGCTGCGACCTGGTTGATGCCAAGGGCGAAACCGCGCTTGTTGGTGGGAAAAGCGTCGGTGAGAATGGCAGTGGAGTTGGCCAGCAGCATGGCTCCCCCGACGCCCTGCACGAGTCGCCAGACGATCAGCCACATCGCGCCGGAACCCGAGCCGAACGGATCAAGGGCCAGCGCGATCGAGCCGACGGTGAAGACCACGAAGCCCATGTTGTAGATCTTGACCCTGCCGTACATGTCGCCGATGCGCCCGAAGGTGACAACGAGCACAGCGGTCACGAGCATGTAGCCCATCAGGATCCAGAGCAGGTAGCTCACGTTCGCCGGCTCCAGCGGGTTCAGCTTGATGCCTCGAAAGATCTGCGGCAGCGAGATGATCACAATCGAAGAGTTGATCGTGGCCATCAGGGCGCCGAGGGTGGTGTTGCTGAGGGCCATCCACCTATATCGCGGATGATCCTTTCCAATGAAAAGTTTGCGGGGCGAAGCCTTGGCTGGGGCGGATGTCACGAGAATCTCCGAGTGTGCGATTTAGTTGCTTTACGTCAAACAACTATATAGCCGCCTTCATTGGCGAAGCGGCTATACGCTCTCAGTCGCAGGTGCCGCGAAGGCAGCAACAAGCAGGCTGTACTGTGGTACAGCACAACGTACACTTGACCCGGATTCACCAGTGCTGGTGGGTAGCGGATGACGTCGTCAGAAAGGCACCCCAATGATCACCAACAGGTTCACCACTATGTTCGGCATCGATCATCCGATCGTCTGCGGTGGGATGCTCGCACTCGGCACCGCTGAGCTGATTTCGGCTGTCGCAAACGCTGGCGCGCTCGGCTTCGTCTCAGGACTCACGCAGCCCACCCCCGATGACCTGGCCAAAGAGATCCAGCGAACCTTCTCTATGACGAGCAAGCCCTTCGGCGTGAATCTCACAATCCTTCCGACCATCAACCCGGTGCCGTACGACGCGTACATCGACGCAATCATCGACTCCGGCATCAAGATCGTCGAGACCGCTGGCCAGAACCCCGAGCCATACCTCCCCCGCCTCAAGGCTGCAGGCATCGTGGTCATCCACAAGGCGACCGCAGTGCGGCACGCGCTGAAGGCCGAGCGCGTCGGGGTCGACGCGATCAGCATCGACGGCTTCGAGTGCGCCGGTCACCCCGGCGAAGACGACATCGGCGGCATCGTGCTCATCCCCGCCGCCACCTCGCAGATCAAGATCCCGGTGATCGCCAGCGGCGGCATTGCCGATGGTCGCGGTCTCGCCGCCGCCCTCGCACTCGGTGCGAGCGGGGTGAACATGGGCACCCGTTTCGTGGCAACGCAGGAGGCGCAGGTTCACATCAACGTGAAGAACCAGATCGTGGCGAACGACGAACGATCCACCAACGTGGTCTTCCGCGAGTTCCACAACAGCGCGCGGGTAGCGAAGAACAAGATCTCCGACGAGATCAAGGAGATCGGGCAGCGACCAGGCGCCACCTTCGCTGACGTTGCGGCGCTGGCATCCGGTGCCCGTGGTCGCGCTGAAGTGCTCGCCGGTGGCGATATGGATGGCGGCGTCTGGTGGGCTGGCCAGACACAGGGCCTTATCCACGACGTGCCGACCGTCGACGAGCTCATCAAGCGCATGATGGCCGAAGCCGAAGCTGTGCTGACGGGCCTGCCGAAGCTGGTCTCTTAGCCGTTACCCAACTGGACGGTAGCGCCAAGCTCGGCTGCGGCGACCAG
>JAODLU010000261.1 GCA_025464125.1 Microbacteriaceae bacterium
TCGGCCGTGGCGACTCTGCGGTGCGCGTCACCAACGGCAAGCCGACGTCGCTCAAAGACCTGCGCGACTCGATCCACGTGATCCGCGAGCTCGGCAATTCGCGGCCAGTGGAGTTCAACGGCGCGCAGCTACAGTTCCCGTGGAGCGTCGGCTCCGAGCTCGAGGTCTGGGTTGCCGCCTATGGGCCGCTCGCGCTGAAGCTCACGGGGGAGGTCGGCGACGGATTCATTCTCCAGCTCGCCGACCTCGACATCGCCGAGTGGATGATCAAGACCGTTCGGGATGCCGCTGAGAAGGCAGGTCGCGACCCGATGGCTGTCAAGTTCTGCGTTGCAGCGCCCATGTACATCGGCGACGACTGGGAGCACATGCGTGACCAGTGCCGGTGGTTCGGTGGCATGGTTGGCAATCACGTCGCCGACATCGTCAGCAAATACGGGTCGGATGGCGCAGTGCCAAAGGCACTGACCGACTACATCAAGGCGCGCGAGGGCTACGACTACAACGAGCACGGCCGCAGCGGCAACTCGCACACGACCTTCGTGCCCGATGACATCGTCGACCGGTTCTGCCTGCTCGGCACGGCCCAGGACCACATCAGGAAGCTCGAAGCCCTGAAGCAACTCGGGGTCGACCAGTTCGCCGGCTACCTCCAGCACGACAACAAAGAAGAGACCCTGAGGGTCTATGGCGAAACTGTCATCCCCGCCATGCGCGACCAGATCACGGCCAAGGTATGAGGGCAGCTGCAGCATGAGGCGCGCACGCCCCATACTCCTCGGCGTTCTCGCCGTCGTGCTGCTTGCCGTGCTGTGGGAGGGCTACAAGGCGCTCGGGCCAGGCAACGGCGTGGTGCTGAACGGCCTGACGGTGCTGCCCCGCACCAATGACCTGGCCATGCCGCACCTGCTCACCATGTTCGAACGGCTGTCGCAGCCGGTGACCGGCACGGGCAGTGCACCGCTGCTCTGGGTGGCCGTGCTGCAGGCCTCGGCCTTCACCCTCGGACTTTCGGCGGTCGGCTGGATCATCGGCGTCGTGGTCGGCATGCTGCTCGCCATTGCGATGCAGCGCTTCCGCACAGCGGAGTCAGCCTTGCTGCCGTGGATCATCCTCAGCCAGACCGTGCCGCTCATCGCCCTCGCACCCCTGATCGCCGGGCTCGGCTCACAGGTGCGTTTCGGTGGCGACGGGCGATGGCAGCCCTGGATGTCGGTTGCAGTCATAGCCTCATACCTCGCTTTCTTTCCGGTGTCGGTTGGTGCCCTGAGAGGACTGAACTCGCCAGACATCGCCCACGTCGAACTGATGCGCACGTACGCCGCCGGCTGGTGGAAGACGCTGTACAAGCTGCGTCTGCCCGCGAGCGTGCCGTACCTGTTGCCCGCCCTGCGGCTTGCCGCAGCGAACGCGGTAGTCGGCACCGTCGTCGCCGAAGTATCGATCGGCCTGCGCGGTGGTGTCGGGCGCATGATGCTCGAATACGCCTCAGCGGCGAGCGGGGACCCGGGCAAACCGTGGGGCCCGATCTTCGGGGCGGTGGCGATCGGGCTCATCGCGGCCGGTCTTGTCGCCCTGCTCGGACTCGCACTGAAGCGTTATCGCAGGGGAGAGGTTGCAGCCTGATGGCCGACTCAGAACATCCAGAAGTGCGGCACGCAGTCACCGTCAGCGGTGTCTCAAAGATCTTCGCGGTCGCCAGGAAGCAGACCGTCGTTGCCCTGGAAGACATCGACCTCACGGTCGCTCCAGGGGAGTTCGTGTCACTCATCGGACCGAGTGGATGCGGCAAGAGCACGCTGCTGAGGCTGATCGCAGACCTCGACCAGCCGACATCCGGTTCAGTGAGCGTCTTCGGCAAGACCGCCCGCCAGGCTCGCATCGACCAGGATTACGGCATCGCCTTCCAGCTGGCCGGGCTGCTGCCGTGGCGCACCGTCGCTGGCAACATCGAACTGCCTCTCGAGCTGCATGGCGTTGGTTCAGCCGCCCGCAGGAGGCGCTCGACCGAACTGCTCGCGCTTGTTGGCCTCACCGATTTCGCCGACCGCTACCCCGACCAGCTTTCCGGCGGCATGCAGCAGCGTGTAGCCATCGCCAGGTCGCTCGCCGAGAGCCCCGAACTGCTGCTCATGGACGAACCGTTCGGCGCGCTCGACGAAATGACCAGGGAGCGCATGCAGAACGAGCTTGTGCGCATCTGCGCAGAAACTGGTGCCGCTGTCGTGTTCGTCACCCACTCGATTCCCGAGGCCGTCTTCCTCTCGAACCGGGTGGCGGTCATGTCGCCGAGGCCCGGTCGCATCCAGCAGGTCATCACGGTGACGCTCGGGGCATCCGGCGAGCGAGGCGAAGACCTCAGGGAGGCGAGCGGATTCTTCGCCGCCGTCAGCGCGGTTCGCGAGGCCCTGCATGGAGCACCGGTGGCGCAGGATGCCCGGGGGGTGGATCTTCGATGAGAGCAGAGCGCCTCCGCACGGTCATCGCCCCCGTAATTCTCGGCATCGTCGTGCTCGCGATCTGGCAGCTCTGCGTTGTGGTGTTCCAGATCAAGCCATACGTGCTGCCGAGCCCGACGAGCATCGGTGACCAGTTCACGAAGGCCATCGAAACGATCTGGGCAGGAACGCAGATCACGGGGTGGAACGCGCTGGTCGGCCTCGTCGTCGGCGCAGTGCTTGCTATCGTCGCTGCCATCATCGCCGCGCTGGTGCGTGTGTTCGACGAGCTGAGCCTGCCGATAGTGACCGCAGCTGCAGTCGTTCCGATAGTCGCCCTGTCACCAGTGCTTTACACGATGTTCGGCGCAGGCGCTCAAACCGGCAGGCAGCTGATCGCCGCCATCGCCGTGTTCGTTCCGGTGTACGTCAACACCCTCAGGGGCCTGCGCCAGGTGCGTCCTGTGCACCGCGATCTCATGCGCGCCTACGCGGCGACGCCGTGGCAGGCGACGCGCACGGTGACGCTGCCTGGGGCCATGCCGTTCCTCTTCACCGGACTTCGCATCTCATCATCGCTCGCCGTCATTTCGGCGCTCATCGCCGAGTATTTCGGTGGACCGG
>JAODLU010000316.1 GCA_025464125.1 Microbacteriaceae bacterium
CCTCGCCACCGGAGATGCCTGCCCCGACGAAGTTGATGCCGGTCTCGCGCACAGCCTTCTCGCGGCGGATGGTGTCGGTGAATAGCGCGTTGCCGCCGTCGACGATGATGTCGCCAGGCTCGAAGACCTTTGTGAGTTCATCGATCACGGCGTCGGTTCCCTTGCCTGCCTGCACCATGATGATCGCGGTGCGGGGCTTGGAGAGCGATGCCGCGAAGCCCGCGTAGTCAGTGGTGCCGACGAACTTCGCCTCAGGATGCTCCTGCAGCAGGGTGTCGGTCTTCTCGTGCGAGCGGTTGAAGACGGCGACACTGTTGCCTTCACGGCTGGCGAGGTTGCGAGCCAGGTTGCTGCCCATGACGGCCAGCCCGACTACGCCGATGTTTGCTGTTGCCTCGACCACGGTGTCTCCTCTAGTTCAACGTTTGTGCCCAACAGGCCCGCAAGCGTGCCCGCCTAAGGGTAACGGTTCTGGCCCGCAGCGTACCCTTGCCTCATGCCCATCCAGCGCCCCCTGATCGTGGTTATGGGGGTGAGCGGCTCAGGCAAGAGCACGGTGGGTGCGGCGCTCGCGGAACGTCTCGGCCTCCCGTTCGTCGATGCAGACTCCCTCCACCCCGCAGCCAACGTCGCGAAGATGGCGGCAGGGCATCCGCTCGACGACGCCGACCGCTGGCCGTGGCTCACCGTCGTTGGCGAACACCTGGCGGCCGCGGCATCCACTGGCCTTGTCGTCGCCTGTTCCGCGCTGAAGCGCTCGTATCGCGATGCGATTCTGGCTGCAGCCCCCGGCGTGACCTACCTGTTCCTCTCCGGCACCGAGGAACTGCTGGCCGCGAGGCTCTCCAGGCGACGCGGGCACTTCATGCCGGTGTCGCTGCTCGACTCGCAGCTGGCCACCCTCGAGGCGCCCGCGGCAGACGAGCCGAGTGTCACGGTGGTGCTGCGTGCCAACGAGACACCGGATGCCCTGCTCACGCGTGCACTGGCAGCGCTCGCCGTGTAAGGTCGTTGCTTGGACTTGCCGGATTCGTTCATCGGCTGGTCACACGTACTTCGGCGAGGGACTGTCGTTTTGACGGTGGTCCGTGATCGACGCGGTGGAGCTGGGCTGCAGAGTCTTTTTCCTCACGCTTGATGCGTTCGAGTTGAATCCAATAGACCGCGGGCCACGAGCCCGCAGAGGAGTAACCATGGCCGAGAAGAAGGCTTCCAAGGAACTGACGAACAAGATCACGGCTGAGCCGCGCTCCACGTTCGGTAAGGGTGTAGCCCGCAAGCTGCGCGCCAAGGGCCTCGTGCCCGTCGTCGTATACGGTCACGGCACCGAGCCGCGCCACCTCAGCCTTCCGGCGCACGAGGTGTCGCTCATCCTGCGTAAGGCCAACGCCATCCTCGACCTGCAGATCGAGGGCGAAAGCCAGCTGGCCCTCGTGAAGGACGTGCAGAAGGACCCGCTGCGCCAGATCATCGAGCACATCGACCTCATCGTGGTTCGCACCGGCGAGCGCGTGCAGGTTGACGTCGCCATCCACATCACGGGTGAGCCGGTCTCCGGTTCAGTCGCCGAGCAGGACGCGAAGACCCTCTCCATCGAGGCACTCGCCATCAGCATCCCCGAGAACGTCGTCGTCAGCGTCGAGGGACTCGAGCCCGGCAGCCACATCCTCGCAAAGGACGTCGTCCTGCCAGAGGGTTCAATCCTCGTTACCGACCCCGACACCCTCGTCGTCGCGATCAGCATTCCTGCCGAGCAGGACCTGGGCGACGAGCCCGCCGCTGCAGCTGAGGCGCCTGCCGCCGAGGCCGCTCCGGCCGAGTAGTTCTCCTCTCGAGGAAATAGGCCCACTGGACGCGTCTTCACATGGACACAGCTCAGTGGCTCGTAGTCGGGCTCGGCAACCCCGGGCCCGACTACGCGAGCAACCGGCACAACGTCGGGCAAATGGTGCTCGCCGAACTTGCGGATCGCGTGCACGCGCCATTCCGCTCGCAGAAGACCAACGCGATGGTCGCAGAGGGGCGCACCGGGCTCGAGGGCCCGCGCCTGATCCTGGCCAAACCCAACTCGTTTATGAACCTGTCTGGCGGCCCCGTCGCGGCTTTGCTCAAGTTCTACAAGCTCACGCCGGCGCAGCTGATCGTGGTGCACGACGAGCTCGACATCCCCTTCGACACGATCAAGCTGAAGTCGGGCGGTGGGCACGGCGGCCACAACGGCATCCGTGACATCGCGTCGGCCATCGGCTCGCCCGACTTCCTCCGAGTGCGCGTCGGCATCGGCCGGCCCCCCGGCAGGCAGGATGCCGCCGACTTCGTGCTGCGCGACTTCGGCTCTGCCGAGCGCTCAGTGCTGCCGAACCTGCTGGCGGATGCCGCGGACGCAGTAGAACTCATCGCTCGGGACGGTCTCACCGCAGCCCAACTGCGCTTCCACACGGCCCCGCCCGCCGAGTAGGCGGCGCGGTGCTGGCTCGCCCGAGCGTGCCAGCACTCGAGCCGGGCATCCGCCCCGCCGCGCCGCGCGGCCGCGCGCCGCTGCGCCGCCCCGCTG
>JAODLU010000330.1 GCA_025464125.1 Microbacteriaceae bacterium
GAGCGGGCTCGTCGCCGACCGTTTCGACCAGCGCAAAGTGCTGATGACGACCCAGGGCGTCATGGGTGTGCTGGGGCTCGCGCTCGGCATCCTGACGGTCAGCGGGGCAGTGCAGCTCTGGCAGGTCTACGTGTTCGCTGCCCTCCTCGGCTGCGCCGCCGCATTCGATGCGCCGGCCAGGCAGACTTTCGTCTCGCAGCTCGTTGGAGGCACGAACCTCTCGAACGCGGTAGCTCTCAACTCGGCATCCTTCAGCACAGCGCGCATGATCGGACCGGCGGTGGCGGGCCTGCTGACCGCCGTGGTCGGCGCAGGCTGGGTCTTTCTGATCAACGCCGCGTCGTTTGGCGCGGTGCTCATATCGCTGGCCTTCCTCAGGGTCGGCGAGATGCGGGCGGCGCCCCGTGTCGAGCGCAAACGCGGCAATCTCGTCGGCGGTTTTCGCTACGTGCGATCGCGCCCGGACATCGTGCTGATTCTCGTCATCGTCTTCATCATCGGCACTTTCGGAGTCAATTATGCGATCTACATCGCCACCATGGCGACCGTGGTGTTCCACGCGGGAGCTGCGGAATTCGGCATCCTGTCGTCGATGCTTGCCATCGGATCGGTAGCCGGCGCCCTGCTCTCAGCTCGAAGAGACAGGCCCCGCCTGCGCTTTCTCTTCGGGTCGAGCGCGGTCTTCGCGGTGGGCTGCACCCTTGCCGCGCTCGCGCCGGAATACTGGACATTTGCGGCAGCCCTCGTGGTGATCGGCATCGCGTCGCAGACGATCATGACCACCGCCAACAGCAGCGTGCAGCTCTCGACTCCCCCGGCTCTGCGAGGTCGGGTGATGGCCATCTACATGGCCATCTTCATGGGCGGCACGCCGCTCGGCGCGCCCTTCGTCGGCTGGGTCGCCAACGAGTTCGGGCCGCGGTGGTCCCTGGGAGTCGGGGCGGCATCCGGAGTGGTAGCCGCAGCGATCGGGGTCGGCTGGATGGTGCGCCATCACCACCTGCGCCTGCACATCACCGACCGGCGACTGGTCTTCACCCACGATCGCGACTCGCGCGAGCAGGCTGCGCAGGAGATCGTGACGTCAGAAGTGACAGCACACAAGGGTTAGATCAGCTCTCGCGGGTTATCTCCACGGTCACGAAGAGCTCCGACTTGAACGGGCCCGCATACACGCCGCGCAACGGCGGCACATCGTTGTAGTCGCGCCCACGGCCGACTGTCACGTGCCGGTCGCCGATGTCGATCTGGTTTGTCGGGTCGAATCCGCGCCACTCGCCACCGCAGAACCACTCGACCCAGGCGTGGGATTCGCCCGCGACCGTTTCGCCGATCTCGGCAGTGGGCCTCGGGTGCAGGTAGCCGGATACGTATCTGGCTGGCACGCCCACGCTGCGCAGCGCACCGATGGCGAGGTGCGCGATGTCCTGGCAGACGCCCTTGCGGTGTGCCCACGCCTCTGCGGCCGTCGTGTGCACGCCGGTCACACCCTGCATGTATTCGACCGCTTCACCAATGGCCTGGCAGATTTCGAGTGCTGCCTCACAAGGCCTCTCTCCCTTGCCGACGATGGATGTCGCGAGCTTCACCACTTCGGCGGGGGGCGCTGTCAACTTTGTCTGCTTGAGCTGCTCGACGTATTCGGTGGCCTTCTCGGCCGAAACCTCGAGTTCGGGCCACGTGGTGTCGTGCGACGGATGATCGCGCGGCCGCACCTCGACGAGACTCGTCGCCGTCAGCGCGAGTTCACGGTGCGGGGTCAGGATCTCGAACGAGGAAACCCTGCTGCCCCAGTAGTCGACATAGGTGTGGTGTGCGGAGATCGGCAAGATCTCGAGGTTCGAGTAGAGCACCAGCTGCCCGTCGCCGCTGGTGGGAAGCATGCGGGCCTCGTTGTAACTGGCAGTGACCTCTCCGCCGTAGCGGAATCCGGTCATGTGCTTGATGCGAAGCCGGTTCACGTGTTCTCCCCCACCCAGCTGGGCGCGGCGTTCGTTGGAAAGTAGCGCTGGCGGATCGCCTCGGATGCCGCGCTCGTTGCCGCCTGCACATTGTCCATGTGGAGGGGCAGGTCTTCGAGAATCTCGGCGATCGGTCGGTATTCGAGTTCGCTGCGAATCTGCCCGAGCAGGCGCTGTGCCTGGTCTGAGACGCCGACCCGGTCGGTGCGCGGCTCGATGTCGCGCATGCAGTTCTCTGCGCGTCGAACGGAGAACAGGATGCTGCGTGGGAACAGCCGGTCGAGCAGTAAAAACTCCGCTGCGTTGCGGGCGCTCGGCACCCCACGGTAGGTGCGGAGGTATGCCTCGTACGCGCCACACGAGCGAAGGATGGTGGTCCACGATGGGCCGCTGGCTTCAGTCAGGCTGCGGGTCGCGAGCAGGCGCGCGGTCATGTCTGCACGCTCGATCGAGCGGCCGAGGGTGAAGAACTGCCAGGCTTCGTCGCGGCTGGTGGCTGACTCGATGATGCCGACGGCGAGCGCCGAACGCTCACGAACCCAGCCGAAGAACTCGTGCACCTTGTCCTGGGCGATCTTGCGCGGCATGCGGGCGCG
>JAODLU010000340.1 GCA_025464125.1 Microbacteriaceae bacterium
GAGCGACTGGCGCGGTCGGTGGTGCGAATGCCAGAGGAGCGATCGTCGGCACGGGGGCGAGCGCAACGGGCTCAGGCTCGGCCTGTGCGCGCTCAGGTTGTACGGGGTCAACCTGCGCGGGCTCAACCTGCGCTGGTTCAGCCTGCACGGGCTCGGCCTGTACAGGTGCAGGCGAGGCCTGCGTGAAGTAGTCGAGCGGGCCGGCCGCGGGGCCTGCTCCGGCGGGCGGTGCCCATGAAGGTTCGGGTGTGGTCGACGTAAAGGCGGTGCGGCGGCCTTCCGGGCTGAAGTCACGAACCCTGTACGCGGGCGCCTGCGCTTCGGGTGTGTCGGTCGGCGTCAGGGACGCAGAGTCTGCATCAGGCCTCGTCGAACGTGGCCGCAACGTGCCCTGGTCTTCAGGAGTCGCCAGCTGGCGACCCTGGGTGTTGTACTCGAGCGGCTCTGCCTCGACCGGCACGTAGGCGCGACGCGAACGCCGACCACTTGCTTGCGGCTCAACGGCCTGGGACTCGGGAGACTGCGGGTCTGCGGTCTGGGAGCCGGCGGCGGGCTCGACCTGGGCGGGCGGAGGTGTGACTGCAGGGGCCTGGGCAGCGCGAGCCTGTGCATCCCAGCCCTCGAACCCGCCGAAAGCCGGTGCATCGACCATGGGCACTTCACCTGAAAGCTGGTCGACTGAGGAAGCGTCGACGCTATCGCCACGCTCATTCTGTCGCGCCTGCCGCCTGCTGAGAGGTGGCTCGTCTTGCCAGGCTGTCATGTCGAACTCCGATACAGGTGGTGCTTGGAGATGTATTGGACAACACCATCGGGAACCAAATACCACACCGGGAATCCCCGGCTGACCCGGCTGCGGCAATCAGTTGACGAGATTGCCAGCGCAGGTACTTCCAACAAGCTTACGTCTGACTCCGGTAATCCCGAAATAGTAAGCACGTGTCCCGGCCGTGTCACAGCTACGAAGTGGGCGAGCGACCAGAGCTCTTTGACGTCTTTCCAGTCGAGAATCTGGGTGATCGCATCTGCGCCAGAGATGAAGTAGAGCTCGGCATCAGGATGCTGCGCCCTCAGGTCACGAAGCGTGTCGATCGTGTATGTGGGGCCCTTGCGATCGATGTCCACCCGGCTGACGGTGAACCTCGGATTTGCCGCGGTGGCGATGACCGTCATGAGGTAGCGGTGTTCGCTCTCGGTGACATCGCTCTTTTGGTACGGCATGCCCGTCGGAACGAACAGCACTTCGTCGAGGTCGAAGGACTGCGCAACCTCTGAGGCTGCTACGAGGTGCCCGTGGTGAATCGGGTCGAAGGTTCCGCCCATGACCCCGATTCGAGGGCGTCGGTGCCCTTCACCGCTCATGCCGTCATGGCTGAGCACGGCATCGGTCATCGTGTGCTGCGGCCCTAGTGGTCTGTCGTGTGACCGCTGGCCGAGGTGTTGCTCGTCTTCTGGCTGTGGCGGTTCGCCACGTCGCGGAAGCTGTGAACAACAAGGGCAAGCGAGAGGAAGACGATGGCCGCGATGAGCGGGAACACCCAGTTGGGGAATACCAGGGTTGCGGCTTTCTCTTCAGCCGCAAAAACGATCGTGCTCAGCACCGAGATCCACCAATCCGTAGTTCGATTCGACTACCGAAGCTTAGCGCTCTCAGCCTCTGACCTGCCCCGAGCCGCGCACTATCCACTTGGTGCTCGTGAGCTCAGGTAGGCCCATCGGCCCCCTGGCGTGAAGCTTCTGGGTCGAGATGCCCACCTCGGCCCCGAACCCGAACTCCCCGCCATCGGTGAAACGGGTAGAAGCGTTGACCATCACGACCGCTGAGTCCACCTCGGCGAGAAAGCGCTCAGCATTGCCGAGGTCGTTGGTGATGATCGATTCGGTGTGATGGGTCGAATACCTGGCCACGTGATCCATGGCCTCATCGATCGAGGCGACGACCCGCACCGACAGGTCGAGCGTCATGTATTCGGTCGCCCAGTCGTCTTCGGTGGCAGGCACGGCATCCGCGAAAATCGCACGGGTGCGCTCGTCACCGTGGATGGTGACACCGGATGCCCGAAGCCCGGCAAGCACAGGTGGCAGCAGTCGCTCAGCTGCAGCCTCATGAACGAGCAGTGTCTCGAGGGCGTTGCACACGCTCGGCCGCTGCACTTTGGAGTTGGCCACTATGTCTACCGACCACTGCAGGTCGGCTGATTCGTCAAGGAAGACGTGCACGACTCCTGCGCCGGTCTCGATCACCGGCACCTTCGACTCAGCGACGACGGTGTTGATCAGGTCTGCGCTGCCCCGCGGGATCAGCACGTCCACATAGCCACGCGCCTGCATGAGTTGCTTCGCGCCTTCACGCCCGAACTCGTCGATGGTCTGCACGCTGTCGCCCGGCAACCCGATTGATGCGATGGCCTGCTGGACCAGCTCGACAAGCACCCGGTTCGTGTTCTCGGCCGCGCTGCCGCCGCGCAGCACCACCGCGTTGCCACTCTTCAGCGCGAGTGCCGCTATGTCGACCGTCACGTTGGGCCGAGCCTCGTAGATGACCCCGACCACGCCGAACGGCACTCGCACCTGGCTGAGTTTCAGGCCATTCGGAAGGGTCTGGCCGCGCACGTTCTCGCCGATCGGGTCAACAAGGCCGATGACATCGCGCACCGCTGCCGCCAGGCCCTCGAGCCGTGACCGGTCGAGGCGGAGGCGATCCTGCAGGCCTGCGCTCAGGCCATTGTCCCGGCCATTCGCGAGATCGAGGTCGTTTGCCGGAATGATGATGGCGGCATTCGCGACAATCGACTGCGCAATTGCCTCGAGCGCGCGGTTCTTCACATCGGCTGTCGCCGTGGCGAGCACGACCGATGCAGCGCGGGCGGCTTCTAGCTTGCCCGTGAACGAGCGCGTGGCTACTGCGGTGTCTGGCATGCCAAAAGCTTACGGCGTGGGCCTCACGGCAGGGCGAACGGGCAGCTCGGCCGAGACAGCCACCCTGGCTTCGAACCACGTTCCAATCTCTGCGCCTTCCAGCGCCTCGTTCACCTGCCCGGTCGCCGCAAGAAGTACTGGAGTACCGGATGCCGCGGCCAGCTTTGCAGCAGCCACCTTGGTTGCTGCTCCGCCTGTTCCGACCCCAGCGGTGCCGATGTCGCCGAACTCGACTCCGAGGAGGTCGTCGTCGAACGGCACGTGTTCGATACGGCGTGCGCCGGCGAGTTCGGGCGGGCGGGTGTAGAGCGCATCGATGTCAGAGAGCAGCACGAGCAGGTCGGCCTGCACCAGCTGCGACACCATCGCCGCGAGCCTGTCGTTGTCGCCGAACCGGATCTCCTGCGTGGCCACGGTGTCGTTCTCGTTGACGATCGGCAGGATGCGCAGGTCGAGCAGTCGTTCCATCGCCCGCTGTGCGTTGCCACGATGGGTCGGATTCTCGAGGTCACCCGCGGTGAGCAGAACCTGTCCTGCCACGATCGAGTAGCGGTCGAGGCTGTGCTGGTAACGAAAAATGAGCACGTTCTGGCCCACTGCTGCCGCGGCCTGCTGCGTGGCGAGGTCGGTGGGTCGGGCATCCAGTTTCAGGAAGGGCATGCCGGTGGCGATCGCACCCGACGATACGAGAATGACCTCGGTGCCGCGCCCGTGGGCAGCTGCCAGTGCATCGACCAGCGGCTCGATCTGGCCGCTGTTTGCACCACTGATCGAGGACGAGCCGACCTTGACGACGATGCGCCGTGCACCGGTGACTGCAGCGCGGGTCACTCGGTGCCACCCGCCTCGCCGTCTTTGGTGGCCACCGCGAAGCCTTCGTCGTCGTTCCACATCCCGGCTTCGCGCTCGCGCACCAGCTCGGCGCGAGCCTCGGCCTTGGCGTCCATGCGGTCGAGGTAGTCGCGGCGACGGGTCTTGCTCGTCGGACGCACCTGCTCGAGGAGCCTCGGGTCGGTTCCGCGGGGCGCGGTCAACAGTTCGGCGGTGGACGTGAGGGTCGGCTCCCAGTCGAATGTGACCGGACCGATCATCACTGTCGAGCCGGCGACTGCGCCAGCCTTGAAAAGCTCGTTCTCGACTCCGGCCTTCGCGAGGCGGTCGGCGAGGAACCCGATGGCTTCCTCGTTGTTGAAGTCGGTCTGGGCGACCCAGCGCTCGGGCTTTCCGCCGACGACGCGGTACCAGTTGCCGTCGGAGCCGCCCTCGACCTTGACGGTGAAGCCAGCGTCGTTCGAAGCCCTTGGCCGCAGCACGATGCGCTGCACGACCGGGGCGGCTGCGCGCTCGGCCCTCTCGGCCTCGACCAATTCGGCGAGTGCGTATGAGAGCTCACGAAGCCCCTCGCGGCTGACTGCGGAAATCTCGAAAACGCGGTAACCGCGCGCTTCGAGTTCCGGGCGAACCATGTCTGCGAGCTCGCGGCCCTCTGGCACGTCGACTTTGTTCAGTGCGATGAACTGCGGGCGCTCAAGCAGCGGGAGCTGGCCCTCCGGCACGGGGTATGCGCCGAGTTCGCCGAGGATGATGTCGAGGTCGCTGAGCGGGTCGCGGCCCGGCTCGAGCGTCGCGCAGTCGAGCACGTGCACGAGAGCCGTGCATCGCTCGACGTGACGAAGGAATTCGAGACCGAGGCCCTTGCCCTCGCTTGCGCCCTCGATGAGACCGGGAACGTCAGCAACAGTGAAGCGAACCTCGCCCGCCTGCACGACACCGAGGTTGGGGTGCAGGGTAGTAAACGGGTAGTCCGCGATCTTAGGCTTGGCCGCAGAGATGGCGGCGACCAGGCTCGACTTGCCAGCCGACGGGTAACCGACCAGCGCGACGTCCGCCACGACTTTGAGCTCTAGGTAGACATCCCCTTCCCAGCCGGGGATGCCGAGCAGGGCGAAACCGGGCGCCTTGCGCTTGGTGGATGCGAGGGAGGCATTGCCGAGGCCGCCCTGGCCACCTGGCGCCGCGATGAAGCGCATGCCTGGCTCGACGAAGTCGATGAGTTCGTTGCCCTCTGCGTCTTTGACAACGGTGCCGACCGGAACAGCCAGCACGACCTCTTCGCCGTCTGCACCATTGCGATGGTCGCCCATGCCCTGGCCGCCGCGCTCGGACTTGCGGTGCGGTGCGCGGTGAAAGCCGAGAAGCGTTGTCACGCCGGACTCGCTGACGAGAACGATGTCGCCGCCGTCGCCGCCGTTGCCGCCATCGGGGCCAGCGAGGGGCTTGAACTTCTCGCGCTTGACCGAGACGCAGCCGTCGCCGCCGTCGCCAGCACGGAGATGGAGTGTTACCTGGTCAACGAAGGTAGCCACAACGCATCCCTTCCTGCTTAAAAGGCGAGAGCGAGCCGAAGCTCGCCCACGCGGATCGGCCGAAGCCGAAAAAACTACTGTGCGGCCACCACGATGTTGATGACCTTGCGGCCACCCTTGGCGCCGAACTCGACCGAACCGGCCGCAAGTGCGAACAGTGTGTCGTCGCCGCCACGACCGACGTTGACGCCGGGGTGGAAGTGGGTGCCGCGCTGGCGCACGATGATCTCGCCTGCGTTGACTACCTGGCCACCGAAGCGCTTGACGCCGAGGCGCTGAGCGTTCGAGTCGCGACCGTTACGGGTGGAGCTTGCGCCCTTTTTATGTGCCATGAGTATTCAGCCCCTATTTACTTGATGCTGGTGATCTTGATGCGGGTGAGCTCCTGGCGGTGGCCCTGGCGCTTCTTGTACCCGGTCTTGTTCTTGAACTTCTGGATGACGATCTTCGGTCCACGAAGATCTCCGACGACCTCGGCAGTCACCGTGATCTTCGCGAGCGCGGCAGCGTCGTGGGTGATGGTCTCACCGTCGACGTGCAGCACTGGGACGAGCTGGACGTTTCCGTCTTTGTCGGCCTTGATGCGGTCGAGGACGACGATGGTGCCGACCTCGATCTTTTCCTGCCGACCACCGGCGCGCACAATTGCGTAAACCACTTGGTAACCCTCACTTTATGAACTGAAGCCCAGCGAGCCCGAGTCCGTAT
>JAODLU010000002.1 GCA_025464125.1 Microbacteriaceae bacterium
AGTCGGAGACTCCCTGCCAGCGATCTTCAACGAGTTCGGCCTGGTGGTGAGCAACGTCACCGATGAAGTAGGCACTCTCCCCGTCTGACTCGATCTTGAAAACCGTGGTGCCCGGTGAGTGGCCGGGGGTACGGATGACCGAGAAGCCCGGCAGGATCTCGCCGGATTCACTCCATGTCTTCAGCTGGCCCTTGATCGGCCCAAGCTTGTTGGCCGCGCGCATCTCCTCGGGAAAGACCTCTTCTTCAGGGTTCGGCACGTGCGACGGGTCGGTGAAGTGATCCCAGTCGTGCTGGTCGCACCGGTAGGTAGCGTTCGGGAAGACGGGCTTTCCTTCGACGGATGCCCAACCGATGTGGTCGAAGTGCAGGTGGCTGAAGAAGATGTCAGTCACGTCTTCCGGCTCTACGCCAAGTGCGCGCAGGGAGTCGAGAAACTTGCCGGAGTACCACTTGATGCCGTTGGCTTCTGGAACGTCGGCCGGACCGAAACCAAGGTCGACCAGCGCGGTGAAATCGTCGCTGCGAACCAGGTAGCCGCCAAGCTCATTGACCACCTTCGTGCCGTTCTCAGCGAGCATGCCGTAGTACGGCTTCCAGCTCTCTTCGGACATTTCGGGATACTCGAACTCTTTGGCGATGGCGAGCTGGCCATCCACCACGACATCTACGGTCATTTTGCCGATCTTCATGCCTGTGTCTCCTTTGACTTTGTGGCACAGCCGTTGAGGGCTCGCGCTCACCGACAGTGATGACCAGAGGTTACCGCCTCTGCCTTAAGTTTTTCTCCAGATTCAGGCTTGGTCTTTCGGACACCAGTAAAGCTTTCGGCCACCGAGTTCTTCCATTGCGATGTTCGTGCCGCAGACGCGACATGGCAGGCCTGTGCGGTGATAGACCCAATGCCGATCGTCGCGATGAGCCAGCGCTTTCAGGTAATCGGCTTTGCCCAGTTTGTCCATTGTGAGCATCTGGCCGGTCTTGACGCCGACACCGAGCAGGTACGACCAGTCCTTCCAGAGCGCCCGCACGGTCTCCTCCGCGAGGAGCTTGCCCGGCGTGAACGGGTTGAGGCGGGCCCGAAACAGCAGTTCGGCCCGGTAGACATTGCCGATGCCGCTTACAACCGACTGGTCCATCAGCAGCAGGGCAATGGGCGTTGGCTTCTTCAGCACCACGCTGACGAAGCGCTGCTCGGCCTTCTTGCCCTTGTCGACCTGCGGATCCGGCCCAAGCTTCGCGATCGCCCGGTCAACTTCTTCTGCGGTGAGCACCTCGCAGGCTGTGGGTCCGCGCAGGTCAGCGACTGCGGCATCCGTGAGAATGCGCACTCTCACCGCGCCGATCGGCTGTGGCGGAAACGAGTCGATCGGAGACTCCAGCTTCTCCTGCTCAGCCATTCGGAGCCTGGTGCGGCGGGGAGCCCCGATAGAGGCGTTCGAGTCTTCGGCCGCGTCCTGGTCCATGACGCCCTGCGGCACAGTGCCGCGCTGGTTGGTCTGGCCCATGCGGCCATTCGCGGATGCTGTTGTCGCGTCTGCGGTGATGTCACCGGCGAAATCCCACGCTCCGTACAACCCGAGATGCACCCGCAGCCAGAGCCCGTTGTCGAACTCGAGGAACATCTGCTTGCCGACTGCCTTCGCGGCCACCATCGTGTGGCCGTCAATGCGGCTGGCGCCTTCGGCAAATCGACCCTGGGGTGAGGAGACGGCTGTCGCGTGACCCACGAAGTGGAGCGAGAACTGCCGCGCAATGCGGTGGACTGAGTGACCCTCTGGCATGGCTAATCGATCTCGTGACCTGCGATGAGCCCGGTCGCCTCGTATTCTGCGAGCTGGGCGATGCGACGAACGTGACGCTCTTCGCCGGAGAAGGGTTCCGCTATAAACGTGTCAATGAAGGATGTCGCCTCCTGCACTGTGTGTTGGCGTGCGCCGATCGAGATCAGGTTCGCATCATTGTGCTGGCGAGCGAGCAGTGCAGTCGACTCGTTCCAGACAAGCGCGGCCCGTGCGCCCTTAACTTTGTTCGCTGCCATCTGTTCGCCGTTGCCTGAACCGCCGAAAATCACTCCGAGCGTCTCGACACCTGCAGCCTGGTCTTGCACGACAGCGCGCGCGGCATTGATGCAGAAACTCGGGTAGTCATCCACAGGATCGAACGACTTCGGACCATGGTCAACGACCTCGTGGCCCGCTGCGCGAAGGTGGGCCTGCAGTTGCTCGCTGAACTCGAGCCCCGCGTGGTCTGTAGCGATGTGGATGCGCATGGAAACCAAGCTACCCCGTTCGACTATGGCCGCCAGTAGCCGGTCTTGCCGAGCAGCACAGTCTGCGCATCGGCGTCAGCAGGCACCTTTACCTCGGGGCCGAAGACACCGACAGACCTCCAGAAGTCGGCCTGCGGCAGCACGTGCTCGGTGAGCCCGTCCACGACAGAGTCGGGCAACGAGAAGTCGAGCCCGGCGACATGGGCAATTGCCCACGCCTGGAAGGCGCGATAGGTGGAAAGGTGCACGAACCCTTCGGCCAGCGAAAAGTCGCCGTAGGTGAAGTGCACCGTGGTCGCCAGGTCGTGGTCACCCATCACGGCCTCCGTCGCCGCGTCGTTGACCTCGTCGTAGGTGGCGAGCACGTCATCACTGCCCAGTATCTTCTTCCAGCGGTCCCCTACCTCGTCGACCGTGCGCCCTGCCAGCACGTCTGGCACCCATGCCTCGTCATATGCGTGTGCGGCAACAACGTCGCGGAGGGTCGGCGAAGGCTTGCGGCTCCACTCGACAGGCACGGGCAGTGACAGCTGGTCGCGATCGAGCATGTCGATCACATCCCTGAGTGCCGCGTCGGACATGAGGAAGAGGTCGCGTTCTTTCATGGGCGTGACGGTACGCGCAACCACCGACGTTCAGGAGTCGAACCCGAGCCCCACCGCATCC
This sequence comes from Microbacteriaceae bacterium, assembly GCA_025464125.1. Classification (GTDB taxonomy): domain Bacteria; phylum Actinomycetota; class Actinomycetes; order Actinomycetales; family Microbacteriaceae; genus Lacisediminihabitans. The sequence continues at coordinate 2,938 of JAODLU010000002.1, forward strand.
AGTGACCGCAGCAGGAGGTTGCGTGATCCGCCATTGTGATCTGCCCGGTCGAGCGCCCAGCGACTTGCCTGCACTCCCGCGTATGCGGCGGGCTCCGGCGGAAAAGGCAGCGGCATCGAACGCACCATCTCGAGCTCGGTGCGTTCAGTGGTTTCGCCAGCCAGCCGGTCGAGCATCACGTTGGCGGCGAACCTGCTGGCAGCGACGCCGAGACCCGTGAAGCCCGCCGCGTACGCCACCCTGCCCTGGCGCGCCAGCCCGAAGAACGCGCAGAACCGGCTGCTGGTATCGATGACCCCGGCCCAGCGATGGCTGAACCTGATGCCCTCCAGCTGAGGAAAAGTGGTGAAGAAATGCGAGGCCAGCCTGGCGAACGACTCTGGGCGATCGTCGTACGCCTTCCGAATGCGCCCGCCATAGTGATAAATCGCGTCGTAACCGCCCCACAGGATGCGGTTGTCCGCACTAAGGCGGTAATAGTGAAACTGGTTGGCGGTGTCGGCGACTCCCTGGCGGTTGTTCCAGCCGATCGACGCGAGCTGGGCATCCGTCAGCGGTTCCGTCATGAGCACGTAGTCGTAAACCGGCACGGTGTGCAGGCGAAAACGTTTCAGCAGGGACGGGAACGCGTTGGTCGCCAGCGCCACCCGGTCGGCCTGCACGAAACCCTGGTCGAGCGCGAGATACACGGGGCTGTTCGGCAGCTCGGAATCCATGCCCCGCACCGGGGAGTTCTCGAAGATCTCGACTCCGGCCTCGACGCATGCGCGGGCGAGCTCGGCGGCGAGCTTGCCAGGGTTCACCATCGCCGTCTCCCGAGTACTCCAGAGCCCGGCGAGGTAGGTTGGCGACACAAGCTGGCCGCGCATTCCGTCTGCGTCGAAGAAGATCTCGGTGGTGCCGTTGTGTGCTTCGCGAAGCTCGTCGACCTGGTAATCCTCGACAGCGACTGCCAGGGATCCGGTGCGCTCGAACTCGCAGTCGAGACCGAGTCGTGCAACGGTCGCCCCGATCTCGTCGAGATTTTCGTGGCCCAGCCGTGCCAGCTGCTCGTATTCGCCTGGGAACCGGGTGCGGCCGTTCACCTCGCCGTGCGTCAGCGTCGCCTCACAGAATCCGCCATTGCGACCGGATGCCGCCCAGCCGACCCTGCGCCCCTCCAGCACAGCGACGCGCAGCGACGGGTCCCGCTCCTTCGCCTGCAGCGCCGTCCAGAGCCCGGTGTAACCGGCGCCCACGACTGCCAGGTCGAAGGATGCACTGCCGGAGTAGCTGGCGAAACGGGGTGCTGCGAGTCCTTCCAGCCAGAACGGCTTCAGCTCGCTTGAGGCGAGCGCAGCAGCGCCCACCCGCGGGTCTGGTGCTGATCGTTCGAAGACTGTGTCGCGCATCAGCCGAAGATCGGGTCCCTGGTGCGCGAGCGCTTGAGTTCGAAGAATCCGTCGTACTTCATCATCGCCGCCATGCCGTCCCAGAGGGTTGCAGCTTCCTCTCCTTTCGGCGCCGGGGAAAGCACAGGGCCGAAGATGGCGTTGCCATCGATGGCGATCACAGGGGTGCCGACATCCTGCCCCACCCGCTCGATGCCGTCGAAGTGCGAGGCACGCATCTGCGGGTCGTACTCCTCGGAGTTCGAGTAGGCCAGCAGCGACGCAGGCAGGCCCACCTCGGCGAGCGCCTCGGTGATGATCGCGTCGACATCCTTGCGATCACCCGGGTGGATGCGGGTGCCGAGAGCGTCGTACAGCGGCTTGACCGCAGCCTGGCCATGCAGCTCTGCAACCGCGGCCACGAGCCGGGTGTAGCGCAGGGCGCGGGGAAAGAAGGCCTTGTACTCGTCTGAGACGTCGTTGTTCTCGTTCAACACCGCGAGGCTCATGATGTGCCAGGTGACGGCGAGATCCCGCTGAGTCGACACCTCATCCACCCACCGGCTGGTCATCCAGGCCCATGGGCACGACGGGTCGAACCAGAAATCAACGTCGGTAGCAGTCATGCTCTCCAACCTAGACTTGATTGCCGGACGAGAAGGAGACCCACGTGCCAGGAGAGAACCTCACCAGGATCGAAGCCCAGGAGCGAAAGGCGCTGCTGGCTGTCGCGAGTTACGACGTAACGCTCGACCTGACCACGGGTCCCGACGTGTTCCGCAGTACGACGGTCGTCTCATTCACGGCGAAAAGCGGTTCATCCACTTTCATCGACGCGATCACGCACACCGTGCACTCGATCGACCTGAACGGCATCGCTGTGGATGTCGCGGCAGCAGATGGCGTGCGCATCCAGCTCGACGGCCTGGCAGCCGACAACGTGCTCACGATCGTCGCCGACGCGGATTACACGAACACGGGTGAGGGCCTGCACAGGTTCGTCGACCCCGTCGACGGCGAGGTCTACCTCTATACACAGTTCGAGGTGCCGGATTCCCGTCGCGTGTTCGCCGTTTTCGAACAGCCCGATCTCAAGGCCACCTTCCAGTTCACTGTCACGGCGCCGGCAGCCTGGCAGGTCGTGAGCAACCAGCCGACGCCGCAGCCGACGCTGGCTGGCGACAGCGCGACCTGGGCATTCGAGCCGACCCCGCGCCTCTCCTCTTACGTCACGGCGATCGTTGCAGGGCCCTATGAGGTCGTGCGCGACGAGCTCACGAGCAGCGACGGCCGCGTCATCCCACTCGGCATCTTCGCCCGCAAGTCGCTCAGCCAGTTTCTTGACGCGGATTACATCTTTGAGAAGACCCGCCAGGGTTTTGCGTACTACGAGGAGAAGTTCGACTACCCGTATCCGTTCGACAAGTACGACCAGCTCTTCGTGCCGGAATTCAATGCCGGAGCCATGGAGAACGCCGGAGCCATCACGTTCACCGAGACCTACGTGTTCAGGTCGAAGGTGACCGACGCCATCAAGGAACGCAGGGTGGTCACGATCCTGCACGAGCTGGCGCACATGTGGTTCGGAGACCTCGTGACGATGAAGTGGTGGAACGGGCTCTGGCTCAACGAGAGCTTCGCAGAGTGGGCATCCACCATCTCGACCGCAGAGGCCACCGAGTGGACAGAGGCGTGGACCACCTTCCAGGCGATGGAGAAGAGCTGGGACTACCGCCAGGACCAGCTGCCGTCGACGCATCCCATCATCGCGACGATCAATGACCTCGAAGACGTGCAGGTCAATTTCGACGGCATCACCTACGCCAAGGGCGGATCCGTACTGAAGCAGCTGGCGGCGTGGGTCGGAATCGACGCATTCTTCGCAGGCGTGGGCGCGTACTTCAAGAAGCACGAATATGGCAACACCGAGCTATCGGACCTGCTCGTCGAACTCGAGAAGACCAGCGGTCGCGAACTCACCAGCTGGGCCGAACTCTGGCTCGAGACCGCTGGCGTGAACACCCTGCGCCCCTCGATCGAGGTCGACGCAGAAGGCACGATCACCGCCTTCGCGGTGCTGCAGGAGGCGGCGGCGGATTACCCGACCATCCGCCCCCACCGCCTCGCAATCGGGCTATACAACCTGCACGACGGTTCGCTCGTGCGGGACCACCACGTCGAGATCGATGTCGACGGGGTGCGAACCGAGGTATCGCAACTCGTTGGCCAGAAGAAGCCTGACCTCGTGCTCGTCAATGACGAAGACCTGGCATACGCCAAGATCCGCCTCGACGAGCAGTCGCTCGCAGTCGCAGTGCAACACCTTGCTGCCATCACAGATCCGCTGGCGCGCGCGATCGTGTGGGGCGCGGCGTGGGATGCGACGCGTGACGGCGAGAGCAGCGCGAGCGACTATGTGCGGCTGGTGCTGAACAACATCGCAGCGGAAACCGAGAGCACCACCCTTCGCACTACCCTCAGCCAGCTCGGCACTGTTGCCCGCAGCTACGTTGCCGTGCCGAAGCGGGCCACCACGATTCGCGAGGTCGGGGACGCGCTGTGGGCCATGGCCGGGCGGGCGCAGGCTGGCTCTGACGCCCAGTTCCAGTTCGTGAAGTTCTTCGCCAACATCGCGAGCACCGATTCGCATGTTGCAGCAATCCGCGGCCTGATGGACGGAACGGCCGGTCTCGACGGCCTTGAGATCGACACCGACCTGCGGTGGGAGCTGCTGGAAGGCCTGGTGCTGAACGGCGCCGCCTCCGATGCGGAAATCGATGCTGCGCTTGAGGCCGACAACACCTCGAACGGCCAGCAGGCCGCAGCGCGCGCAAGGGCCACTGTCCCCACCTTCACGGCCAAGAAGGCCGCCTTCGACTCACTGGTAGACACCGCAGACCTGCCGAATACGATCGTGCGCGCCACCGCTGTCGGTTACCAGCACGTCAACGATCCGTCGTCGCTCGAAGCGACAGTCGCCCCGTATTTCACGATGCTCAATGACATCTGGAAGAACCGCAGCTACAAGATCGCCGAGTACATCATCGTCGGTCTTTACCCATCGGCGCTCGCCAGCGAGTCACTGGTCGCCGCGACCAGGCAATGGCTGGACGCCAATCCCGAGGTGCCCGCCCTTCGCCGCATGGTGATCGAGAGCCTCGCCGGAGTGGAACGCGCGCTGATGGTGCAGGCGAAGGACGCCTGAAC
>JAODLU010000006.1 GCA_025464125.1 Microbacteriaceae bacterium
AACCTGTGCGAGAGCCATGCGGCCAGGTCGGCGGGGGAGTGCAGCGATTCCCATTCCGGGTTGTCGTCCATCGATCCCGTGTAGGCGAAGTCGAGCACGGTGGAGCCGGAGTCGAACCACCATTGGCGACCGTCGCGCGCCGTGAACCATTGGCCTGTCTCGATCTGCTGCACGTAACCAATATAGTTGGTTACATGAGCGACACCGCAGGAGACACCGCTGGCACGGGCAAAGCTGCCGGCAAGGCCAGGGACGAGGGATGGGATGTCGGCGTACGCCAGACAGTCGCCGCCTTTGTTCCCGAGGTCTGGCGATACCTGCTCTCCGGTGGCCTTCACGTGTGGCTAGGCGACATCGACAGCCTGCCCACCGCCAGGACCGAGAAGTACGCGACGCGCGACGGGGTGGTCGGCGAGGTCAGGAGCTACGTCGACAACTCCAGGATCAAGCTCACCTGGAAGCCTGCCGACTGGCCGCACAGCACGGAGCTGCAAGTCTCGGTGCGCGAATCCGTGACCGGTACGACGATCGTGATCCAGCACGACAAGCTCGCCGATCGCGAGGAACGCCGCATGATGCTCGGCCACTGGAAGAACGTCATCGCCACCCTCGCGGCAGCAACCGACTCTCTCTAGCGGCTGCGGCGCACTTCGCGCCGTGACCAGGTGATGAGGTTCGCGGTGCTGAACCCGCGTGAGCATTTGCCGCAGGCGAGCTGCCGCTTCGGCTCGCGATAGCGGTAGTGCACGTGGCCCGCAGGACAGTTTCCGACCCATGGCGCCAGCTCATCCGCAATGGCCCCGTCGTGCAGGCGTTTTCCCTCGTAACCGAGGTCAGCCGCAATCGACTTCCACTTCGCCCCGTGGCCAGCGCGGGTTCCCGCCATGGCGTGTGCCACCTCGTGCAGCAGCACCTGGTGGATCTCCTCGTCCTCGTAGCGGGCGGCAAGGTAGCGCGAGACCGTGATGCGCTTGGAAGTGAAGTTGCACTGGCCGGCCCGGGTCTTCGCGGTGTCAAAGCCGAATGACCAGCTCGCATCGAGGTGCAGGGCGATCAGGGCATCCGCCCACCTGCGCACACGAACCAACTCAGCCACCAGACGAGGCTAACCCGGGTGAAGCGCACTGCTGGCGAAGCGCACTGCGGTCGAGGAGCACTGCGGCCGACGCTAGCCGGCAGCAGTGAGTCGCACCTGCAGCAGTCGGTCGTCGTATTTGCCAGCGGTGCCCCTGCCGTCGGTGTTGTTCGTCAGCACCCAGAGCGTGTTGCCAGGACCTGGCACGACATCCCTCAGCCGACCATACTCACCGATGAGCGAAGCGGACGCGGTGGTCTTCGTGCCTACGTGCACAGTCCAGAGGCGCTCGCCGCGGAGGGCAGCCAGAAAAAGGCTGCCGTCTGCGAAGGCGAGACCGCTCGGACTCGCGTCGTCCGTAGGCCATTCGTAAACGGGGTCGGTGAACCTGCTGCTCGAGCTGGTGCCGAATCCCTCGACCGTGGGCCAGCCGTAATTTGCTCCGCCCACGATGCGGTTGAGCTCGTCCCAGGTGTCTTGCCCGAACTCTGCAGCCCACAGCTGGCCCTGGCTGTCCCATGCAATACCCTGCGGATTGCGGTGCCCCATCGAGTAGACGAGTGAACCCTTTGTGGGATTGTCGGCCGGCACCTCGCCAGTGGAGGTCATGCGAAGGATCTTGCCGTTCAGGGATGCCGGGTCCTGCGCCCGGTCCGGCTGGCCGGCATCGCCAACTGTCGCGTAAAGCATGCCGTCGGGGCCGAACTTGATGCGGCCGCCGTTGTGGTTGCCGGCTTTCGCGAGCCCGGTGAGAACGGTCGAGACTGCCCCAAGCCCGTAGTTGCCAGGCGAGCCGACGAGAGGCATGCGCACGATGCGGTTATCGGTGGCGGTGGTCGTGTATGCGTAGACCCATGTGCCGTCGTCGTCATGCAGCGCCTCGATGCCGAGGAGGCCGCCCTCACCACTCGCCACGACGCCCGGCACAGTGCCGACAGTGCGCAGCTTGCCGGATGGCGTGAGTTCCTCGATGTGGGCGGTGTCACGTTCGCTGATCAGCGTCGAGTCAGAATCCCCCAGCCGGAGGATCGACCATGGCGCGTCGAGTCCGCTCACCAGCACGGTCGGCTTGCCGACCGGATGGCTGGCAGATGCAGGAACCGGCACGGACTTCGTGGGGGAGGAGCACGCCGCGAGCAGCATCACGCTGAGCGCGCCGGCAATCACCGTTGCGGCAACCCGAGGCATCAGTCGCCCCTCGTTCCCACCTGGAAGATGCTGCGAAGGGGAGGAGGAGAAGGGATCGCGGTGGCATCCAGGGTGATTGGTGCGCCAGCGATCCAGTTGCGGAGCTCCGCACCGGCGACGACCTTGGCCGGGTGGGGACCGCCCGCCAGCAGCCGCGGCATCCAGTCGAGGGGCAGGGCTGTCTTCGAGGCGACGAGCACCACGTTGCCGAAGCGTTTTCCCTTCAGGATCTGCGAGTCGGCGAGGATCGCGACATCGCCGGTCGCTGACAGCAGTGTCGCTGCCTGGCTGCGCGCGAAGGCAAGCCCTGGCCCGTCGGCAGCGTTCACCGCGATCACACCGTCGGGCTTCAGCAGGGCGACGGCCTCCGTATAGAACTCGAGGCTCGTGACATGGGCCGGGGTGCGTGCGCCGCTGAAGACATCGACGACCACGAGGTCGGCCTCGCCACGAAGCCCTGCTGGCAGCCTGCCGAGCACCTCACGTGCGTCGCCGTAACGGATGCGGATGGATGCCTGGCGCTGCAGCGGCAGGTGCTCGCGAACGAAGTCCACCAGGTCGCTCTCAAGTTCTATGACCTGCTGGCGGGAGCCGGGGCGGGTCGCCTCGACGTAGCGCGGGAGGGTGAGTGCGCCGGCACCGAGATGCACCGCCGTGATGGGCTCGCCGGGCATCCGCAGCTGGTCGATGATGTGGCCGATGCGCTGCACGTACTCGAAGAACAACTGGCCCGGATCATCGAGGTTCACATGCGACTGCGGGGTGCCATCCACGATCAGGGTGAAGCTGCCAGGAGTCCACCGGTCGGGTTCGATGACGGCCGTGAACCCGCTGAGCTTCAGCTTCGTCGTTACGCGCTCTGCCATGCATCGACCCTGCCATATTCACGTGGGAATGGCCTCCACGTGTGCGATTTGGGGTTACTTGCCCTTGGCGAAGCTGACGAGCTGCGCGGTGATGTCGCCGGTTCCCAGCAGGCCGGGAACAACGGTCTTCACGTTGCCTACTCCCTCGACGAGCCAGGTGGTCGCGTCGATCTCGATGCCATCGACGCCCATCGACTGGATGCCCACCTTGAGGTGCTGCTCCAGCTTCCTGGCGGTGAAGGTGCCGAATGGCACGGTCACCTGCTCAGTGCCGGCCCCGGCGATCGAGAAGTCGACACTCTCGTCGAGGGTGGCGGCGGCGGTTGTGATGGATGCCTCGATCGTGCCGGTTTTCGGGGTGCCGGCCTCGAACTCCTTCGCCGACGGCCACACCATGTTTCCGCTCTTCACCGTTACCGTGCCTGACGCACTCGGCAGGGACTGGTACGGCACGGTCAGCGAACCGTCTTTGTGGAACACGTAGTCGACGTCGCTTTCGAAGTCGGGCGTCGAGCCGTTCTCGTAATGGAACTTGCGCGCGAAGGTTGCAGTCGTGTCATCACCGCTCCTGGTGATCTTCGTGATCGTCTCGACATCCGTCACGGCGCCGATCGGGTCGGGAAAGTCGGTGCGGTAGGTCCACGTGTTGCCGAGCGCGACGGGGTAGTAGATGCTGTCGACGGCGGATGCCACGCTGCCGCCGGAGCCTGCGCTCGCGCTCGCACTCGACGACGATGTACCGGCTGCTGGCTTGGTGCCTCCTGCCGAGCATCCTGCAAGCGCGATGGCGGCGACGAGCAGGGCAACGACGATTTTCGCGGCTGTAGAGATACCCATAAAGCGAGAATATGCCCGGCGTTCCGGCCTGTCAGGTAGGGGAATCGACCCAATTTGCCGCCTTATAGCCGAACGCCCGATTCAGGTCAAGCACAAACTTGACGTTTCGCACAGATCTGACCTATAGTGGTTCTTTGCGCTCCCAGGATTTCTCTGCCTTCATATTGCGGTCGGCACGGTGTTGCTACGCAAGGTTTCTTCGTAGGCCAACTGGGGCGAATCCATCACCGACTGACTGCCAAATATAAAGCGGGACTTCATTGTCCACCGGAGGTTATTTCCTTGGCTGCTGCGCGCAACGCATCCACCACTTCATCCAACAAGGGCACCCCCAAGAACGGTCGCTCAGCAGAGCGTCTCTCGTTCGCGAAGATCACGGACACGCTTACTGTCCCAGACCTTCTGGCCCTTCAGACTGAGAGCTTCGACTGGCTCGTCGGTAATGACATCTGGAAGGAACGCGCGGCGCAGGCCAAGGCGCAGGGTCGCCAGGACCTTCCCTCCCTCACCGGCCTCGAAGAGATCTTCGAGGAGATCTCGCCCATCGAGGACCTCGGCGAGACGATGCAGCTCTCCTTCACGAACCCGTTCCTCGAGGAGAAAAAGTACTCGATCGATGAGTGCAAGGAGAAGGGCAAGACCTACTCCGCTCCTCTCTACGTCGAGGCCGAGTTCATGAACCACCTCACCGGTGAGATCAAGACCCAGACGGTCTTCATGGGCGACTTCCCGCTC
>JAODLU010000008.1 GCA_025464125.1 Microbacteriaceae bacterium
AACGCCTCCTGGAACCTCAGCGTCTTGCGGGCAGCACCCCAATCGGAATCCTTCTGCGGACGATGCACCAGCTCGACCGCGCGGGAATACGACATGAGGCCGCGGGTGCTGCGAACCGGGCTCGGCACAGGGTCGGCGAGCGGCGGCAACGTGTCGAGCACGATGGCGATGGCTTTCTGCAGCTGCCACGATGCGACGGATGCCGAAGCAGGGTAGATGGGAATCGGCAGTTCCGCCCACGCCCGCACCGACTCCTCGCTGTCGTCAGCGTCAGGCTCGAACAGTTCGTAATCGGGGTGGGCGAGCTGCAGCGAGCCCCGGTAGTCGCCAACCTTTCCGGCGAAGATGCCGCGCACCCCTGGCCGCAGTTCTCTGGCCCGCCAGGCCTGGTTGAAGAACGTGAGCGAAAGGATGTCTTTGCCGTCGCTGATGCGCACCTCGAGAATCGAGCCGTGCCTGGCCCTCATGGGGCGCTCCCGCACCTCGAGCACCTCGGCGACGATGGTGACGTTCTCGTCCGGCACCAGCTCGCTCAGTGCCGACAGCTCACCGCGGCGCGCATACCGGCGAGGGTAGTGGCTCAGCAGGTCGCCGACAGTCAGCAGGCCCAGGCCCTTCTGCATGGCCGTAGCGGTGCGCCCGCCGAGGGCGGCACTGAGCTTGGCGTCGAGCGGGGATTCCACGTGTCGAGGCTACCCGGGGCGGCTGTCGATACCGCTCGTGTCGCTACCGCTCCTGTCGATACTGTTGCAGCGTGACTCGCATAATCGCCGGCTTCGCGGGCTCCCTCACCCTGAAGACTCCGGGTGCCGGCACCCGACCCACCAGCGATCGCGTTCGCGAGGCGATCTTTTCGGCCCTCGAGGCCCGCGATGCGATCGAAGGCGCGCGAGTGCTGGACCTCTATGCAGGCTCGGGGGCGCTCGGCCTCGAATCCGCCAGCCGGGGTGCGGCTGCCGTGGCCCTCGTCGACCGCGCTCCCAATGCGGTGAAGGTGTGCAAAGACAACGCGGCGCGGGTGCTGAAACAGGCACCCGCTGGTACGACCATCGAGGTGCTGCCGCAGTCGGTGCAGGCCTTCCTCGGCTCCACCAAAGCCGGCTGGACTCTCGCCTTCCTCGACCCGCCATACGATTTCGACGAAACCGAACTCAGTCGCGACCTCGGCCTTCTCGTCGCAGTGCTGGAACAGGATGCCGTGGTGCTCGTCGAGCGCAGCAGCCGATCACCGGAGCCCGCATGGCCGGCCGGAATCGAGCTCGACCGGCGCAAGGATTACGGCGATACGACCCTGTGGTGGGCGCGCAGGAGCTGACGCTTCTAGCCAGCGGCACCGTTCCAGCCCCGATAGGGGTCCCAGCCGCTGTCGCACTGGCACGGCACGCCATCCACGGTGATGCCCGCACCCGCCAGGCAGGTGCCCAGGCGACGGAACCCCGGAGGCAACGCTGCACCTGGAGGGAAAGTCGCGAGCAGGGAATGGTCCTCGCCGCCGGCGAGCGCAAGCACCGGGTCGCTGCCGAGACTCGCGCTGTCGAAGTCGATCGTGACACCGCTTGCCTGAGCCAGGCGTGCGGAGTCGATGGCGAGCCCGTCGCTGAGGTCCAGCATGGCGGTGGCCCCGGCAGCCGCGGCAAGCGGGCCGGCGGCGATGGGCGGGGTCGGGGCGAGCTGTGCGGCGGTCAGGTGGCGGAGCGCGGCCGCGAGGCGGGCATCCGGTGCGCCTGAACCGTCCACAGCCTGCTCGAACAGGATGCGCAGGGCGGCAGCGGCCTCGCCGAGCGGGCCAGAGACTGCGACCGTGTCGCCGACCGACGCCCCAGACCGAAGCACGGGAGCCCTGCCCTGCAGGTCGCCGAACGCCGTCACCGCAATGGTGAGCGTTGGCGACACAGACAGGTCGCCGCCGACGACTCCACAGCCGGGAGCCATCGCCTCGCATGCCTCGCGCAGGCCGTCCGCGATTCCCTCGAGCAACTCGATGGCGGAGTCGGACGGCGCAGCGATCGCCACAACGAGGGCGGTTGGCACAGCGCCCATTGCCGCGACATCCGCAAGGTTCGACGCTGCTGCCTTCCAGCCGAGATCGTGCGGGGTCGACCAGGCGAGCCTGAAATCCGGGCCGTGGATCATCATGTCTGTGGTGACCACATAGCGACCATCTGGCGCGGCGATCACCGCGGCGTCGTCACCGGGGCCGAGCAACTGGGCGGTGGCAGACGGCAGTCGCGGAAAGATGCGGGAGAGGGCAGCTGCCTCGCCAAGACTTGCGAGCGTGCCTGGCACGGCTATCGGCTGGCCCTTGGCGCTGCAAGCGAACCGCGTGTCACGTCGATCGCCTTGTTGCCGCCGCTCGCCAGGATGTAGCGCTGCGCTGCATGCAGGTGACTGCGGGAGGCATGCTCGGCTGCTGCCCGGTCTCCGTCTGCGATGCCCTTCGCGATCACGCGATGCGCGTCAACGACCTGGATGCGCCGCTCGCGCTCTGGATACGAGTCGTCCTGGGTGAGCTCCCTGGCCCATGCCTCTTCCTGGAACGTCCAAAGGCCGACCATGCTCTCGACCACGAGCGATATGGCCCGGTTGCCGCATCGCGCCACGACCTGGGAGTGGAACTCGCGGGAAAGCCTGGTGAATGCGAGCTCGTCGTCGACTGCGTCCATCGCCTCGTCGTTCAACTGGTCGAGGGAGTCGGCGATGCTCTTGCGGTCAGGAGACTCTGCGCAGAGAGCCGCGCACAGTGGCTCGACATAGCTGAGCGCCACCCCGAGTTCATCGATTGTCGTGGCACTCGCCTGCAAGGAGAGCCCCAGTGAGAATGAGGCGCTGTCGACGTCCGGCGAATGCACAGTTGCACCGCCCTGGTTGCCACGGCGAATGGTGATTAGTCCCTCCGACTCGAGCACGCGGAGCGCCTCTCGAACAGAGGTGAGACCGACGCCCCACTCGGCGGCTATTTCCGTCTGGGTTGGCAGCGCTTCGCTCGAAAATCCGCCGGAAAGGATGCGCGAACGCAGGTCGGCCGCAACGGTATCTGCCACACGAACGTGCCGGATGCGGCGACGGAAAGTGTCCGTCTGATCCAGGCCTGGTGTCATGCGCTCATCCTATGGTCGACCCCGATTCAGTCCGGGCTCAGCGACCGGTGAAGCGCGGAGGCCGCTTCTCGCGGAATGCGGTCTTGCCCTCATCGGCGTCGGAGCTGTGGATGGCAATTTCAGCCGCGATGCCAGCGGAGTCGAGAGCACTCGAAAACGAGGTCTCCATGCCAGCTCTCATGAGCCGCTTTGCGAGGCGCTGGGCAAGCGGTGCACCCTCGGCGATGCGGGCCGCGAGTTGCATCGCAGTCGACATCAGTTGGTCATCTGGCACAACGGTCGTGACGAGACCTGCCTCGAGAGCAGCCCCAGCATCCATCAACTGCTGGGTCATCACCATCATCCACGCGCGGTCGTAGCCCATGACCCGCGGAAAGATCCATGCGCCGCCCTCGTCTGGCAGCATGCCACCGCGACCCGAAGTGTCACCAAAGCGGGCACTGGCGGCGGCGATGCGCACGTCGCACATCAGCGCCATCGTGAGACCACCGGAGATTGCCACGCCGTTGACAGCGGCGATGAGCGGCTTGTCGAGTTCGTACAGTTTTCGGTTCACCGCCTGCAGGTCCTGGCGAAGCGACCTGGCCTCGCCGAGCTGCAAGTCCCGGGTTTCCTGGAATTCGGGAGTGTCTCCCTTGATATCGCCCCCCGCGCAGAAGCCACGGCCTGCTCCGGTGAGGATGAGCGCTCGCAGCGAGTCATCCCGCAGGTACAGGTCGAGCGCCGCAACGACACCAGCACAGAGCTCCGGGGTGTAC
>JAODLU010000064.1 GCA_025464125.1 Microbacteriaceae bacterium
ACTCGCCCCGATGTTCGAGCGGGCGAACCAGGCGGCCGACCACCAGCAGCTCATGATGACCACCCTCAAGCGGCTGGCCAACAAGCACGGTATGGAATGCCTGTTCCACGAGAAGCCGTTCGAGGGCGTCAACGGCTCGGGCAAGCACGTCAACTTCTCGCTCGGCAACAACGAGCTCGGCAGCCTCTTCGTGCCCTGTGACAACCCCAACGACAACGCGCAGTTCCTCGTGATCTGCGCCGCCGAGATCCGCGCGGTGCACCTGCACGGTGGACTGCTGCGAGCATCCGTCGCCTCCGAGTCGAACGACCACCGCCTCGGCGCGAACGAGGCCCCCCCGGCGATCATCTCGATCTTCCTGGGCGATCAGCTGGCCGACGTGTTCGACCAGATCGCCAAGGGCGGCGCGACCTCGTCGAAGGAGAAGGGGACGCTAATGATCGGCGTCGACACCCTGCCGGTGTTGCCGACCGACCCCGGTGACCGCAACCGCACGAGCCCGTTCGCCTTCACCGGAAACCGCTTCGAGTTCCGCGCGCCAGGATCTCTCCAGACCGTTGCCGCGCCGATGACCACGATCAACACGATCATGGCCGACTCGCTCGACTACATGGCGACATACCTCGAAGCAGCCGTCGCCGACGGCACCGACTTCGACCAGGCCGTACAGACGATCCTGACCGAGATCATCAACGAGCACGGAGCGGTCGTCTTCAACGGCGACGGCTACGCGGACGCCTGGCCCATAGAGGCCGAGAAGCGCGGCCTCGCCAACCTGAAGACCACCCTCGATGCCCTTCCGGAGCTCATCACCGAGCCCGCCATGGAGCTCTTCGAGAAATACAAGGTCTTCAACCACCGCGAGATGCACAGCCGCTACGAGATCGGCCTCGAGCAGTACACGCTCACGGTCGGTGTCGAAGCGCGTCTCACGCTCGAACTGGGTACAACCGCTGTGCTGCCGGCGGCCATCCGTCACCAGACCGAGTTGGCGGTGAACATCGGCGCGCTGAAGGCCGCAGGGGTGGAGGCCGACACGGCTCCCCTCGACGCTGTGTCGCTGCCGATCGCCGAGCTGCGCGCGGCCCTCGCCACGCTGAAGGTCGCCCTGGCCGACGACAGTCACCACGAAGCGCTCGACGAAGCCGAGCATGCCCGGAATGCGCTGCTTCCTGCGATGTCAGCGGTTCGCACCGCGGCCGACACGCTCGAGGACATGGTTGCCGATGACCTCTGGCCGCTTCCCACCTACCAGGAGATGCTCTTCATCCTGTAGAACGCTCCGCCGGGCATCCTGCAACTAGCGGCGTACGAGCACCGTTCCGGCGAACACGTCATGGAGCCCGCGTTGGTCTGAATCCCAGATCAGCGCGGGAATCGTGAGGATGAGGAAGCCGGTCCGGATGATCGGGCGCCACCAGCCCGCGAAGGTGCCATTGACCTTCACCACCCGAAGACCGAGCAGCAGGTGTCCGAATCCGGCGCCGGTGAAAGCGATCAGCACAACCTGTTCAGCTGCGAAGATGATGGTCGCCGCCCACGGATTGCCGAAGAAGAAAGCAGCGTAGACGACAAAACACACTGCCCAGTCGACGAGGAGAGCGATCATCCGCCGCCCAGGGCGAGCGACCGAGCCACGACCATCCTGCGGGAAACCCAGGCGCTCACCGGGCCATTTGCTCGGTGCAGCACCGGACCAGCGGGCGGGAGGCTTGGCGTTCGACACGGGTTGAGTCTAAGCGACGACACATTGGTGTCATCGCCCGTAACATGCCGGAAACAATCGCGACATGGCGGAGTAATCGCTTCGCGGTACCCTGACGGAAGTTGTGTTCACAACTGAGCACTGCCAAGCCATTCAGTACCAAGCCATTTGGAGTCTCTCAAATGTTCAGTGATTCTTCCGAGGTGCTCAAGTTCATCAAGGACACCGACGTCAAGTTCCTTGATATCCGCTTCACGGACCTTCCCGGCGTGCAGCAGCACTTCAACATCCCCGCTTCAACAGTCGACGAAGACTTCTTCTCCGTCGGCCAGATGTTCGACGGCTCATCGATCCGTGGGTTCGCATCGATCCACGAGTCCGACATGCAGCTCATCCCCGACGTGTCGACCGCCTACATCGACCCGTTCCGCGTCGAGCGCACCCTGATCGTCATCTTCGACATCTACAACCCGCGAAACGGCGAGATCTACAGCCGCGACCCGCGCCAGGTTGCCAAGAAGGCGGAGAAGTACCTTGCCTCGACCGGCATCGCCGACACCGCGTTCTTCGCCCCCGAGGCCGAGTTCTACATCTTCGACGACGTGCGTTACGACGTGAAGCAGAACTCCAGCTTCTACTCGGTCGACTCCGAAGAGGGCGCCTGGAACTCGGGCCGTGTCGAAGAAGGCGGAAACCTCGCCAACAAGACGCCGTACAAGGGTGGCTACTTCCCGGTCAGCCCGATCGACAAGCAGGCCGACCTGCGCGACGACATCAGCCTCAAGCTGATCGACGCCGGCCTCATCCTCGAGCGCGCGCACCACGAGGTCGGCACGGGCGGCCAGGCGGAGATCAACTACCGCTTCGACACGATGGTGCATGC
>JAODLU010000068.1 GCA_025464125.1 Microbacteriaceae bacterium
CGGCGAGCAGGTTGAGCAGGTACGGCGCAGTTCCGAGGATGTAGGAGCGGGAGCGTTCTTCGAGGAATCCCGTCGCCACCAGCCCGTTGACCAGTCCCTGCGTCGAACTCACCGGTGCGTCGGCGGCCTTGGAGAGCTCGGTTAGCGTGAGGCCCTGGCGTGATCGCGCGACAGCATCGAGGATGACCGCCACCCTGTCGACCATTCGGTGGCGGGGTCGGCCCTGCTGGTAGGAGGAGGCAGCCTGGACGGTCACGGTTCTACCCTATTGCGTAGGAGGCTACGGGAGTCCGCTACAGCGCGAGGGTCGCGCGCACGACGGACGCCAGGCGGTTGGCGATCGCGTCGGCGGTCGACTGTGCTTCAGCCTCGACCATTACCCGGATCATCGGCTCGGTTCCCGACGGACGCAGCAATACGCGCCCGGTGTCCCCCAGCTCTGCTTCGGCATTCGCGACCGCAGCCGCGATCGCCTCGTTGCCAGCGAGGCCGTGGTGGTCAACGCCTCGCACGTTGATCAGCACCTGGGGATACACGGTCATCACCGACGCCAGGTCGGCGAGCGAGCGCCCGGTGCGGGCCATCTCGGCCACCAGGTGCAGCCCGGTCAGGATGCCGTCGCCGGTGGTCGCATGATCACTCATAATCACGTGGCCCGACTGCTCACCGCCGAGGCTGAGCTTCAGTTCGTTGAGTGCTTCGAGCACGTAGCGGTCGCCGACGGCGGTTTGAAGCAGCCGGATGCCGTGCTCAGCCATTGCCACTTTCAAGCCGAGATTGCTCATCACCGTCGCGACGAGGGTGTCATCACGCAGTAATCCCCGCTGCTTCATCGACACTGCGAGCACTGCCATGATCTGGTCGCCGTCGACGATCTCACCCAGATGGTCGACTGCGAGGCACCTGTCGGCGTCTCCGTCATGGGCGATGCCTACATCTGCGCCGTGTTCGAGCACGGCGCGTGCCAGCACGTCGAGGTGCGTGGACCCGACCCCGTCGTTGATGTTGTAGCCATCGGGATCTGCACCGATGACGGTGACCTTTGCTCCGGCATCCGTGAACACCTCTGGTGAAATGGCGGATGCTGCGCCATTCGCGCAGTCGAGCACGACGTGAAGGCCGTCCAGCCGGTGGGGCAGGGTCGCGAGCAGATGAAGCACGTAGCGGTCTTCCGCATCCGCGAATCGACGGATGCGCCCGACCTCGACCCCCGTAGGTGCGAGTTTCTGCTCGCCGAGAGCCGCCTCGATGCGGTCTTCCACGATGTCGGGAAGCTTGGTTCCCCCTACCGCGAAGAACTTGATTCCGTTGTCCGGAGCGGCATTGTGCGAGGCAGAGATGACGACACCGAAGTCGGCCTTCACATCTGCGATCAGAAAGGCCGCTGCTGGCGTCGGGATGATTCCAGCGTCGAGCACGTCGACGCCGGAACTAGCGAAGCCTGCAGCGACAGCTGCCGCGATGAACTCACCCGAGACCCTGGGGTCGCGCGCGATGACCGCAACGGGCCGACGCCCCGAAGCGCGTCGACCGTCGGCGAATCGGCCCTTGCCCAGCACGACCGAAGCCGCCTGGGCAAGACCGAGCGCCAGCTCGACGGTGAGGTCCTGGTTTGCAAGACCTCGCACACCGTCGGTGCCAAACAGGCGGGGCATCGCAGCCGGCTACCGCACGCGTGTTAGCGCTTGGAGAACTGGGGAGCCTTGCGTGCCTTCTTGAGACCGGCCTTCTTGCGCTCCTTGACGCGAGCGTCACGGCTCAGGAAACCGGCCTTCTTGAGGGTGGCACGGTTGTTCTCTTCGTCGATCAGGTTCAGTGAACGAGCGATGCCGAGGCGAAGCGCGCCAGCCTGGCCCGAAGGGCCACCACCGGTGATGCGCGCGATGACGTCGTAGCTGCCAAGGAGGTCGAGCACCTTGAACGGGTCATTGATGAGCTGCTGGTGCAGCTTGTTCGGGAAGTAGTCCTCGAGCGTGCGGCCGTTGACCGTGATGGTGCCGCCACCCGGCGTGATGCGCACGCGGGCGATGGCCTGCTTGCGACGGCCCACGGCTGCGCCGGGAACGTTCAGCACTGCGCGGGGAACCTTGACGGCCGCCTCCGGAGCGCTCTCGGTGGAGTACGACTCGAGAGTCGGCTCTTCGGTGGTTTCGGTGGTCTCTTCGATGTTCGCCATTGCTGGAATCCTTATTTATCTAGGCCGGCGCTACTGCGCGACCTGGCCAAAAGTGTAGGTCTTGGGCTGCTGGGCAGCGTGGGGGTGCTCTGCACCGGCGTATACCTTCAGCTTGGTCAGCTGGGCACGACCGATCGAGTTC
This sequence comes from Microbacteriaceae bacterium, assembly GCA_025464125.1. Classification (GTDB taxonomy): domain Bacteria; phylum Actinomycetota; class Actinomycetes; order Actinomycetales; family Microbacteriaceae; genus Lacisediminihabitans. The sequence goes on from JAODLU010000068.1 coordinate 2,319, forward strand.
TTCGGCAGCATGCCGCGTACAGCCTTCTCAACCGCGCGGGTCGGGTGCTTCTCCAGCATCTCGGCATACGTGGTGGCCGTCAGTCCGCCCGGGTAACCCGAGTGGCGGTAGGCCAGCTTCTTCGTGAGCTTGGCGCCGGTGAGGGCAACCTTCTCAGCGTTGATGATGATGACGAAGTCGCCCATGTCCATATGGGGAGCGAAGGTGGCCTTGTGC
>JAODLU010000081.1 GCA_025464125.1 Microbacteriaceae bacterium
GGCAGCAGCCAAATGAGGCCGAACAGTACGAGGATCGAGGTCCTGACGACACGAGAGGTCATGGTCCGCTCCTAAATTTCGTTCTTCTTGGACAGCTGCTGGCGGAGGTACAGGACGGACGCGAGCAGGGTGACAACTGTGAGGAAGACCGCGATGGCGGATCCAAGCCCGTACTGGCTGTTCACAAACGTGTCGTTGTACATCGTCAGCGCGAGGGTCTCCGATACTCGCCCTGGACCGCCCTTTGTCATGCCCAGCACGATGTCGAAGGTCTTGAGGCTCGAGACGATCGAGAGGCCGATAACAACGGTGGTGAGGGGGCGAAGCATTGGCCAGAGCATCGTGCCGAACAATCGCGCACCTGTTGCGCCGTCCAGCCGGGCGGCTTCGAGGGGCTCCTTCGGGATCGACTGCAACCCGATCGTGAACAGCAACGCGTTGACGCCGACGCCCTGCCACGAGGCCGCGACAATCATGACCACCGTGTTGAGCGGCGCGTCGAGCAACCAGCGCGGCGGGTCGACGATGCCGAACAGCTGAAGAGCCTGGTCGAGTGCTCCATCACTCTGCAGCACAAACGACCAGATGAGACCGACGCCGATACCGGAGATCGCGTACGGGATGAGGAAGGGAAGCCTGAGCCACACGCCCCCCTTGAGATTGAAGGTCAGCAGCGCGAGCCCGAGGCCAAGGCCCACTGGCACGATCAGCGTTCCGGCCACCCAGAGCAGTGTGTTGAACATCGAGCCGACGAAGTCCGGGTCCTTGAACATCGTTGCGTAGTTCGAGAGGCCGGTCCACACCGGAGAACCGAGCCCGTTGTAGGTCGTGAAGCTCAGGTAGAGCGTCCACAGCAGCGGCAGATAAAGGAGGACTGCTACCAGGAGCACGCCCGGGGCGATGAAGCCCCGGGCGGACCAGTGGTAGTTCAGTTTTCTGTCAGCCACGCTACTTCTGGCTTGCCCAGTAGGTGTCTGCGGCGGCCTGGATCTTGGTCAGGTACGGCAGGGGATTTCCGGGATTCGCCGAGAATGCGCCGAACTCTTCGAGGGCGACGTTGAGAATCGGTGTCGGGGCAGCCTCGAAGTAGCGAGTCACCAGCTGGTACTTGTCGCTTGCTACCGTCTCGCCGAGCTGCTTCAGTGACGCACTCTTGACCGTGGCCTTGGGGTTGAACGGCACATCACCGCGGGCGTTGCCCCATGCTGTCTGGGCGCCGGCAGTCATCCACCACTTCGAGTAGGCGAGGCCGAGGTCCTTCTGCTTTGAGCTGGAGGCCACGCACAACGGACCGGTCTCGACCGGCACCGGGGTCTTGGCCAGTCCAGAGGTCACCGCGGGAATGATGAAGGAGTCATAGTCGGTGCCCGACTTCATCCCGACGGCGTCGAGCGACGCCCCGTAGAAGGTTCCGAAGTTGATCATGGCCATGTCGCCCTGCTTGAGCATCTGAGCCGGATCGGTGGTGCTGCCCGCATCGCTGAACCAGCCCTTTTGCTCCTGGCTCTGCCAGTCCTTCATTATCGAGACGATACGCGGATCCGTGTACTTGACCTTGCCGGTCGAGAGGCCCGCGTACAGGTCTGGATCGGTGCCGGCGACCATGGTTTCAAACCACGGGAAGGTGAAGAGGGTGCTCGTCTGGTAGAACGGCGTGACGCCGTTCGCCTTCAGCTTTGCCGCGTCGGTCATGAGATCGTTCCACGTCGTCGGCTTTTCGATGCCGTACTTGTCGAAGATCTTCTTGTTGTAGTACATGACCCAGTAGGCGATGTTCAGTGGCACGCAGTACTGCTTGCCGCCGAACGTGTAGTACTTCTCGAGGTCCTTGCTGACGTTGCCGTCCGCGATGGCCTGCTTCCAAATGGATGAGGTGTCGGCGACGAGCTTCTCGTCGACGAGCTGCTTGAGGGAGTCACCGGTCGACCAGGTAAACAGGCCCGGGCTCTGCTGCGTGCGGAAGGACTGCTTCACGAACGCCTGGTACTGGTTCTCGTCCGAGTATCCGGTGGTGCTCAGGCTGATCTTCGCGTCCTTTTGCGATGTGCCATTGAGCTGCTGGAACTGTGGCTTCCACGCTCCCTTGTCCGTGTAGAACTTGAGCGTCCCCGTGGTCTGCGTGCTCGCTGCGCCGCCGGAGCACCCGGAGAGCAGCAATCCTGCCGCCACGAGCGGGGCGATGACCGCCATAATGCGTTTCTTGTTCATCTGAACTCCAATGTTCGTGTGCTCGAAAAAAGTCGATCGGCACAAATGAGATACATCCCGAAGCCGCAGAGATACTCGTAAATTGGTATCGTTACCAACCCAAGTTCGAGGTTATCACGATCAATTTTCGCCTGCAAGCGACTGGGTGCTGTGGAAGGTGCTATTCAGTTGTCATACGTGCGCGTGCCGCGCACGTATGCCTTCACCGTGGCGAACTGCTCGCTGCGAGAGCGGGCAGATCGTCGGATCACGTATGGTCCGACGGCTGCCGGCACGATGAAAGTCTCGGCGTAATGAATCGTGTACGGGGCGAACGCTCCCGTCGGACTCACCACTTCCACTTCGTCACCCTCGACCAGATTGAGCACGTTGACGGTGCCCTCGGTGTCGTGGCGTGCTTCTTTCTGGAACCAGTGGCGGCGCACCTCGATGAACTCGAGTTCGTGCAGGCCGGTGCGCTCCTCGCGCACGCCGCAGTCGTCGCTGATGAGGCTGACCTGATTGAGCAGGTTCTTCTCGACCCAACTCGTGTCGCGGTCCCACTGGATGTTTTTTTGGCCGTGATCGATATGGATCGGCCGCGGAATCCCGTCGATGCCGTTCCTGCCCCAGTCCCAGAGCTTGAAGGTGAAGATGAACGGGGTCGCCGAGATCTCCAGCACCATCGAGTTCGCGCCAGAGGCGTGTACGGTCCCGGCTGGGATCGCGAAATGGTCGTGTTTCTTTGCGGGGATGCGGTTGACGAACTCGTCGGTGGGGAACGGATGCTTGCCGTCCGTCGCATCCTGGAGGGCCTTGACCATCGCAGCTGGCTCGATCCCGTTCTTGAGGCCGAGATAGACCACCGCGTCATCCTCGGCATCGAGCAGGTAGTAACTCTCGTCCTGCGTGTAGTGCATGCCGAAGGTTTCGTGGATGTAGTCGGTGAGCGGATGCACCTGCAACGACAGATTGCCACCGTCCATGGTGTCCAGGAAGTCGAACCGGATCGGGAATTCGGCCCCGAAGCGCGCAAATGTCTTAGCTCCGAGCAGCTCCCGCGGATGGGTGAGCACGAGGTCCATTGCGGGAACTTCGACGACGAGCCCGTCTGCCTCCAGCAGCAGCGAGTTCTCCTCCGGCACGCAGTCGAAACACCACGCGTAGTTGGCGACGGAGCGATCCAGCTCGAAGCGATCCTTCAACCATTGGCCG
>JAODLU010000140.1 GCA_025464125.1 Microbacteriaceae bacterium
ACGGCCGCGCCCCATGGCTTGACCCCCTCACGATTCTTACCCGGCCGCGCATTTGTGTCGTCGTTGGCGACCGGTCGGGAATGACCAATTGGATCTACGAAAATCTAAATGCCAACTTTAGCATGCGGGGATGGGCCATTCCGCTCGCTCGCAGGGGGCCGACGACGGCTAACGTTAACGCGTGACATCCCCACCGCTCCGCACCTCAGTAGTGGTGATCGGCGCGGGCCAGGCGGGCCTGTCTGTCTCGTTCTACCTGAAGCGTCTCGGGCTCGAACCAGGCCGTGAATTCGTCGTTCTCGACCGTGGACCGATCACCGGCGGTGCGTGGCAGAACCGCTGGGAGGCCCTGCGCATCGGGTCGGCGCACCGCATCAACGACCTTCCTGGAATGGATGCCCTCGGCCTCAGTTTCGAGACTGCAGACCGCACCGCTCCAGCCAAAGACGTCGTCGCCGAGTACTACCGCCAATACGAGGAGTTCTACGACTTCCAGGTGCAGCGCCCGGCCGATGTGAAGAGCGTCTTCGACCGTGGAACCGACCTGGTCGTCGAGTGGAACAACCTCAAGACCACAGGCATGGAAATAACCACTGACCTGCTCGTGAATGCGACGGGCACCTGGGGTTCCCCCTTCATTCCGTGGTATCCCGGCATGAACGAGTTCGAGGGTCGGCACGTGCACACCACCGATTACGGGTCGGCGGCCGAGTTCGCCGGCCAGAGTGTTGTCGTGGTCGGCGGCGGCACTTCGGCGATCGGGTTCCTGCTCGAACTGGAAGACATCGCCTCCGACCTGGCCTGGGTCAGCCGCCGACCGATCGAGTTTCTCGACGCTGGGGAGCTCGGCATGGAGGCCGGAATCACCGCGGTCGCAATGCAGGATGCCGCGGCTCGCGCCGGCCAGGCCCTGCCGAGCATCGTGAGTGGCACCGGGGTACCGAAGACACGTCGCATCCAGGCCGGGATCGAACGTGGTGTGCTCGTCGCCAGGCCCATGTTCAGCTCGATTGAGCCGAACGGTGTGCGCTGGGCCGACGGCACGTTCCAGAAGGCGGATGCAATCGTCTGGTCAACCGGATTCCGGCCGGAACTGCGACACCTCGCCCCGCTGAAGCTGCGGGAGAAGGAGGGTGGCATCTCGGTGGGCGCAGGCTCTTCGTGGAAGGATCCGCGCATATTCTTCGCGGGCTATGGACCGCAGGCGAGCACCATCGGGGCCAACCGTGCCGGGCGCCAGATCGCGCGCCAGGTAGTGGCGACCCTGTCCAACCTCTAAGCGGGCCTCTCTGCCGGAGGTATCAGGCCACAAGCAAATATGCGGCCACAGCGACAGCGAGCCCGAGCACGAGGTTCAGCGAAACGCTTGCCACTGCTACGCGCCAGCGACCTGACTGCATGAGCTGGATGGTCTCGACCGACCATGTGCTGAATGTGCTGAGGCCGCCAGCGACACCGGTGAGAAGCACGAGTCGCACGTCGGCATCGATGGCCGAGCGGTCGGCGAGCCCGAGCACGATCCCGCCGATGGCGGAAGCGACAACGTTCACGACCAGTACTGCTGCGGGAAACCGCTGCCTGCTGGCGAAGGCGAGCGAGACACCGTAGCGGGCAAGGGCGCCGATCATGCCGCCACCGAGCACGGCGACCACGACGAGCGGGCTCATTCGTTCACCTCGTCTGGCGGCAGGGTCGAGCTGCGCCCGCTGCCGAGCCTAAACCCGAGGGCCGCAGCACCGAAGCCGACCACCAGTGTCAGCACGAGGTAGAGGAGGGCGAGCATCCAGAGGCCCTTTGAGCCCTCAGCCAGCAGCGACACGATCACAGCCGAGAAGGTGGTGAAGGATCCGAGCAGGCCGCCTCCGAGGCCGGCTTTCAGCCAGTTCGGAGTGGCTGGTCGCCGCCACAGCGTCGAGACGAGCAGGCCGAGCACGAAAGCCCCGACCACGTTGATGATGAGCGTGCTGGTGGGGAACCCCGTGTCCTCGTGGGGGACCGCGGTGTCGAGCGCGAACCTGATCGCCGTGCCGGCCACACCGCCAGCGGCTACGGCGACGAACTCGCGCCAGCCCGGCATGCTACTTGGTGGTCGTGCTGGTGGACTTTGCCGGACTGTCCGGCTTGGCCGGAGCGCTAGAGTCTGCCACACTGCCCGACTTGACAGGCGTCTTGTTCACCGGCGTCTTGCGGGCAGGGGTGACGGGGGTCGCCGGCGGCAGCGGAGTGCGCATCACCGGGCGACGCGGCTCCCCGCGACGATCCTGGCCGGGCAGCGGGCGAGACGTCTTGCCGTAGAGAGCGGAGGAGGAGTCGAGAAGCCACGGCACGATCGCCACAGTGACACCGTGCACGAGCATCAGCTTCTGGCGGATGCGCCGTGCCTTGTGGTTGTGCAGCAGGTTCTCCCACCAGTGGCCCACGATGTAGATCGGCGTGTAGACAGTGACGACCTCCGAGCCGTGCTCTGCCCTTCGTGCCTTGATGTATTTGAGCAGCGGAAGGCTGATGTCGCGATAGGGGGACGCCACTATGCGCAGCGGCACCTTGATGTTCATCTCGTCCCACCGCTTGGCGAGGGCTTCTGACGCCTCGTCGTCGATGTTGACGTGGATTGCCTCGATGCTTTCGTGGCGTGCGGCGATCGCGTAGTCGAGCGCTTTCAGGATGGGCTTCTGCATCTTGCCGACGAGCACGATGGCGTGGTCACCGGTGGCCCCGAAGCGCGTGGTCGGGTCGACCTGCACGTCTTCTGCCACCTTTGCGTAATAGCGGTTGATGCGAAGCATCAGGTAGAAGAGCACGGGCATTATCGCGAAGACCAACCACGCCCCGTGGGTGAACTTGGTGATCGTGACCACGATGAGCACCACCCCGGTGAAGAGCGCACCAGTGGCGTTGATCATGCGGCTGCGAATGACCTGCCCACGGTTGACGCAGCCCTCGCGCAGCATCTTCGTCCAGTGCACGACCATGCCGGTCTGGCCGAGAGTGAAAGAGATGAAGACACCGATGATGTAGAGCTGGATGAGCTGGGTGAGGTTGGCGCGATAGACCACGAGCAGCACGATCGCGGCACCGCTCAGCACGAGCACGCCGTTCGAGTAGACGAGGCGATCTCCGCGGGTCTGCAGCGACTTCGGTGCATAGCTGTCGCGGGCGAGCACCGAGCCCAGCAGCGGGAAGCCGTTGAATGCGGTGTTTGCCGCGAGCAGCAGCACGAGAGCTGTCGCGCCCTGGATTACGTAGAACATGAAATAGCCGCCGCCAGGGAAGGTGGCCGCGGCTATCTGGGAGATCACGCTTGTTTGCGGGGCTGTCTTGCAGTTCGCGAATCCCTGCAGGTCGCAGGCGCTCTCTGCGTAGTGCACACGGCTCATCAGGGCCAGCGCGACGATGCCGATGAACAGCACGATGGCGATGCTGCCCATGAGCACGAGCGTCTTCTGTGCGTTCTTGATCTTCGGGCGGCGGAATGCCTGCACACCGTTCGCCACTGCCTCGACGCCGGTGAGAGCGCTGCAGCCGCTGGCGAAAGCCCGCAGGAGTAACAGGATGAACGCGATCTGGGTGAGGCTCTCTGGATTCTTGATGGTGAATGACGCGGATGCCGCCACCGGCGTATCTCCGAGCCCGGCCCGCACGAGCCCCGTGACGATCATGACCACGACGCTGCCGATGAACAGGTAGGTGGGAAGCGCGAACGCCTTGCTCGACTCGGCCACACCGCGGAGGTTGACCGCCGCGAGGATGATCACGAAGCCCACCGCGATTTCGACCCGCCAGGTGTTGAGAACGGGGAAGGCGGAGATGATGTTGTCGACGCCGCTCGCCACCGAGACGGTGACGGTGAGGATGTAGTCGACGAGCAGGGCTGACGCGACGACGAGACCCGCCTTCTCACCCAGGTTGCGATGCGCGACCTCGTAGTCACCGCCACCCGATGGATACGCCTTGATCAGCTGGCGGTATGACGCAACCACCACGATCAGCAGCAGCACGACAGCCGCCGCGACCCACGGCGCGAAGCTCAGGAAGGCCAGGCCGCCGAGGGTCAGGATGAGCAGCAGCTCCTGCGGCGCATAGGCCACTGAGGAAAGGGCATCGCTCGCGAAAATGGGCAAGGCCAAATGCTTCGGGAGGAGTTGCCCCTCGAGCTTCTCGGAGGGCAACGGTTCGCCGATCAGCCAGCTCTTAGGCGACCGAACTTCGTTAGTCACGAGGTGCGACACTACACCTCGGGCAGGAGCCCAACAATTCCGCCGGACCACTTTATTCCCGAGCCCGGAAATCGGTCGACTACCGGGACGAGGGCCAGGCCCTCCACGAGCCAGGCCTGCGCCTAGACTCACCTCAGGTTTGAGGGACCCGGCGCCGGTCCGGACGAGGGAGCATTGCCATGGGTGCAGCGCCAAAGCGCCGCTGGCGCTGGTGGTGGACGGCCATAATCGTGGTCGTCGCGCTGCTCATCCCGGTGGCGATCGTGGTGGCGCCGATCCTCGCGCATGCACCACAGGGATCGTCTGGGCAGGGCGCGACCGCGGCAGACTCGTGGCCGGTCACGGTTTCTGCCAGGGGAGACGACGGTCGCACGCGCACACTGTCTGTTGCCGGGGAATCCGGGGGTCCGCTCGACACGTCGGCGCTCTCAGCCGGTGAGCGTCTCGTCGTCACCGGGAGTGGTTACGACGGTTCGAGAGGAATCTACGTTGCTATCTGCAGGATCCCGAAGGACGGGGAGAAGCCCGGCCCGTGCATCGGAGGCGTACCCGACCAGGGCGCCAAGCAGGTCGATGCGGGAACGGTGCAGTACGCCCCATCCAACTGGATAAATGACGACTGGGCGTGGAAACTCTTCGGTGCGCGCAGCTATGACAGCATCGCCGGTGGAACCTTCACCGCATATGTCGAGGTCGGCGACCCCGTCTCTACCGCGCTCGACTGCACCAGCGTTCGGTGTGGCATCTTCACGCGCAACGATCACACGGCTCTCAGTGACAGGGTCCAGGACGTGCATCTGCCTGTCGCCTTCGGCTAGACCGTCAGGCTTCGCAGCACTTCGCGGCGAAGTTCGTAGAGCACCCTTGTGAGGATCGCGACAGTCTCGGTGTGGAGTTCGCCTGTGGCCACCTGCTGCCGAAGGTCTGTGCGCAACTCCGAGCGGAACTGCGTCAGGGCGACCTCTGCCTGCTGCAGCTGCACCCGGCTCTCCACGCGCTCGCTCTTTACCTCACCGCGTGCGTCGCGTGCGTCGTTCTTCGAGTCGTAGCGGGCGTCCCTGGCTGCGGAGGCCAGGTCTGCCCTCAGCGACTGCATGGCGACATTGACTGAGGCCCTCACCTCGTCTGCCAGGCGGCGAACGGAATCTGTGACGCCGCTTTCGATGCCGTCGAGTTCGCCTTGCCGCGCATGCAGTTCGGCCCGCCCGGCGTCAGTGATTGCGTAGACGGTCTTGCGACCGTCGATCGCTTTGGTGACGAGCTTGTCTTCTTCGAGCTTTGCCAGTCGGGGATAGATGGTTCCGGCGCTCGGGATGTACGTGCCGCCGAAGCGGTCACCGAGTGCCTGGATGAGTTCGTAGCCGTGCATCGAGCGCTCTGCCAGCAGGCTGAGCAGGTAGAGCCTGAGGTGCCCGTGCGCAAAGACGGGCGTCACGCGGTCACCGCGTGCAGCACGGAGATGCCACCGCTGACCGTGTTGACCCTGAAGTCGAGCCAGTGCTTGTCGAGTTCGCCGTAGCGGCCCGTGTACTGGCCGTGAACGCCAGTGATGTGCGCCTCGTCGAGCTGGATGCGACCGCTGACCGTGCTGATGCGGTACTGCGCTGCCACGCCCGATTCGAGCCGCGCCGTGACGCTGCCCGAGACCGTGTTGACCCGAATCTCATCAGGCACCCCGGTGACATCGAGGAAGACCGTGCCTGAAACACCATCCGCAGTGAATCGCTCGATGGCACCACTGGCGGTCACGTCACCACTGACGGTGTGCACTGCTACGCGACCGTGGTGCGCACGCACGCCGATCTCGCCACTGACCGAGTTGAGCTCGATGTTGCCTTCCATGTCATCGACGACGAGGTCGCCGCTCACGGTGCTGATCCTGGCGTCGTCTTTCAGGCCGGTGATGAGGGCGCTCGCCGACACCACGCCGAACTTCAGGTGAACGTCACGCGGCACCATGATGCTGATGTCGGCGTGCGCCCTGCCCGTGAACGACCTGAACACTTCGATGAAGTTGTCCCAGCTGAGCTGCGGGTGATCGATCTCGAGAGTGTCGCCCTCGACCGACACCTTGATGCTCTTGCCGCGCACCGAGTGGATCTCGACCCTGGCTCCGGGCTCGTCGTGCCCGACGATGTTCACCTGGCCGCCGATAAGGCTCACCTTGAGGTTTCGAATATTTTCGAGGTCGATGACCTTCGGGCTGTCGATGAGCCATTTCTCCTGGGCCATGGTGGCTCCTTTCGAGCTATATCGCGTTCGCGTACTTTCAAGATATATCGCGAGTTCCGAAATGGCAAAGATTTTCCTTGACCTTGACGCAGCGTCAACCTTTAGCGTGAACGACATGAAGAATGAGTGGGCAATACAGGAGGTCGCGCGGCTGGCTGGCACGACCTCCCGCGCCCTGCGCCACTATGACGACATCGCGCTGCTGAAGCCGAGCCGCGTGGCCAGCAACGGGTACCGCTACTACGACCAGGGCGCGCTCGTGCGGTTGCAGCGCATCCTGCTGCTGCGCCAGCTCGGTCTCGGCCTCCCGGCGATCGCGGAAGTAGTCGACGGGCAACAGTCACCGGCAATTGCACTGGAGTTGCAGCTCGAGTGGCTGCGGCTCGAGCGGCAGAGACTCGACCGGCAGATCGGCTCGGTAGAGACAACGATCATGAAACTGAATGGGAGCGAACAACTGATGGCAGAAGAAATACTCGACGGCTTCGACCACACGCACTACAGGAGCGAGGTCGAAGAGCGCTGGGGCGCCGGAGCATATGCAGCCGGCGACTCCTGGTGGACGTCGAAGACAGCGGCGGGCAAGGCTGAGTGGATGTCGCAGCAGAAGCAGCTCGCGGCAAACTGGGTGGCGGCAGCGGCATCCGGCAGTGCGCCGGGCAGCACGTCGGCCCAGCAGCTCGCCGCACGCCAGGCCGACTGGATCGCCGCGATTCCCGGCACGCCGGGCTCAGCGGACGGGCGCCCGACGAGGGAATACTTCATCGGGCTGGGCGAGCTCTATGTGGCGGATGCGCGCTTCGCTGACCAGTACGGCGGAGCGGCCAGCGCTGCTTTCGTGCGCGACGCGATGTCGATCTACGCGCAGCAGTCGCTCTGACTCAGGCTGGCACCGCAGCCACGGCGACCGGGGCCTGCGGCACGCGCAGCAGGGGAAGCGTGACGCTGACCATCGGCCCGATCAGCACGGCGAAGGCGATCGTGCCGAAACCGACATTGCCGCCGAGCAGCCAGCCGACGCCGAGCACGCTGAGTTCGATTACCGTGCGCACCACCCAGATGCGCCAGCCCCACCGCGTGTGGATTCCCGTCATGAGCCCGTCACGAGGGCCCGGCCCGAACCGCGCTCCGATGTAGAGCCCTGTGGCAACAGCCAGCACAGCCAGTCCACCGGCAAAGAGCAGCACCTGCTGCCACAGCACCTGCTGCGGTGGGATGAGCGCCAGCCCGACCTGCGCACTGGTGCCAACGAGCAGCACGTTCAGCAGGGTGCCGACGCCCGGCTTCTGGCGGATTGGGATCCAGAGGAGCAGCACCAAGGCCCCGACGATATTCGTCACCCAGCCAAAGGGG
>JAODLU010000158.1 GCA_025464125.1 Microbacteriaceae bacterium
GGCCGTCGACAGCAGAAAGCCGATTGCCGGGCAGTTGCGTTCGGCCGGCACTTCAGCCGTCTCGCCTGTGAGATCGCCGCGATCCCGCATGATCTGCTCAGTGATCTTCGTCATCTCGGTCGAGGCCACCGGTGACACCGAGTTGACCCGGATGCCAAGCGAGGCGCAGTCGATCGCCCAGCTGTAGGTGAGCGAAGCGACGCCGCCCTTTGACGCAGAGTATGAGGCTGCCGAGCCCAGGCCCGCCTGCACGCCCGAGGTCACATTGACGATGGCGCCGCCACCGCTGGCGGCCATGCTCTGGATGGCGTGCACGCCGACGAAGTATGTGCCGAGGAGGTTGACCTCGATCACCCGGCGAGCGCCAGCACCATCCACCTCGTCCATCGGACCACCGTGATGGATGACCCCGGCATTGTTCACGAGCCCGTCGAGACTGCCCCAGCGTTTGGCGGCGAAGTCGACAAGCGCCCCAGCGTCATCCCATGACGAAACATCTGCCGCACGGGATTCTGCCTCGCCGCCAGCCGCGCGGATGTCGCTGGCGACGTTCTCTGCCTTCTCGCCCTGCACATCCGCGACGATGACCTTTGCGCCGAGCCCGGCAAGATACCTCGCCGTTGCTTCGCCTAGTCCCTGCCCAGCGCCTGTCACCAGGATGGATTTACCCGAAATTCCGTCAACCATGGACTCTCCTTTGAGTCGTGCGATGCTTGCCTTTACAGCGAGCCTTCGCCTTAGTGAGAAGCGCTCGCTCACGCGTTCTAGCAGACTACTACGTGGCCTGAATGCCCGGTACTGCTGTGGCCCTCGCCATGAACCGCATCACGTCCGGGTCAACACGAATGTCGCTGGGACGCAGCGGGCGAGTCAAGTAGAGCCCGTCGAGCTCGGTGATGCGACTGAGCGCCACGTATGCCTGCCCTGCGCTGAAAGTGCCGGAGCCGAGATCGACGATGGCCCTGTCGTAGGTCTTGCCCTGCGATTTGTGGATGGTAACCGCCCAGGCCAGTCGCAGGGGAAACTGCTGGAATTCGGCGACTATGTCTTTGCGCAGTTGCTTCGTTGTTGGGGAGTAGGTGTATTTGAACTTCTCCCAGATGGCCGGAAGCACCTCGTGCACTTCACCATCGACTTCGACGAAGACCGTTGAGGCGATCTTCGTGACCGTGCCGACAGTGCCGTTCACCCAGCGCTGGCCGCCGTCCTGCCCCGTGTCATTGCGCAGGAACATCACTCGGGCACCGACCTTCAGATCGAGCGATTCGTCTGCTGGAAAGGCCCGCCCGCCGAACTCCCCGGTGATCTCAGCTTTCGCCGTCAACAGTCGCCCCGGCAGTTTCGCGAGTTCCGCTGCGTTGATGCGGGTCACTGTGTCATTGCGCGTGGCGAGCGTGATCGTGTCGGTCGTCGGCGCAGACCGCGCGCCAGTCTCGTTGATCTTTGCGGCCATCTCGGCGGTCACCTGGCCATGCCGAACGCCGTTCAGCAGGTATTTGAACTCCGCTTCGTGCTGGCGATGGATGCTCGTCAGCTCGAATATGCGGAGGTCAGCGTCATCCCATGCTTTCGCATCGAAGAACCACATGGACCTGTACTGGTCGGCGAAGTACGCGCGCTCATCACTGTCGCCCGGAACCGGTGCCAGCTGGTACGGATCGCCGAAAAGTACTACCTGCACGCCGCCGAATGGCTCGAAGGGCTTCTGGCGGGCCTGTCGCAGGCTGCGGTCCATGGCATCGACAAGGTCGGCGTTGACCATAGAGACCTCGTCGATGACAAGCGTGTCGATGGTCTTCAGCAGCTTGCGCAGGTCTGCGCCCTGGTCGATCTCGTGGTCCGCGATTACGCCGATCGGCAGCCTGAACAGCGAATGAATCGTCTGCCCGCCGACGTTCAACGCGGCGACACCGGTCGGGGCACAGATCACCAGCTGCTTCTCGGTGTGAGCCGCCAGGTGATTGAGGAGCGTCGACTTGCCAGTGCCAGCGCGCCCTGTCACGAAGATGTTGTCTCGCGTGCCTTCAATGGCCTCGAAGACCGCGGCCTGTTCGGCGGAGAGAGTGAAACCTGCCACATCGCCTCCCGCGCTCGATCGGTTGTCTCGCACAACCGCGCACAAATCTACCCTCAGGGCTCGCCTTCGCCCGGCTCGCCGCAGGGTCTGTCAGAAACGGCGACCCTAGGATGTGGGGATGGACCGCACGGTGCTCACCAAATGGGCAGTGCTCGCCGGATTGCTTATCCTGGCCTTCGTCGGCACCCTGATCGCATTGAATTCCACGCTCTACAGCGCCTCGGGTTTCGTCGGCTCCTACCTTCGTGACCTGGCGCGGCACGACACTGCGGGGGCGCTCGCGCTGCCAGGAGTGACCGCGGAGAAAGGCGTTTCCCGCGCACTCCTCGCGCCCGGTGCTCTCGGATCCCTCAGCCGCATCGAACTGGTCTCCGACACGGATGAGGGAGCGGGCCGCCACACCGTCACCTACTCATACAAGGCTGGCAGCACGAAGGGCACGACTGCCTTCAGCGTGCAGCACTCGGGCCAGCATCTCGGCCTTTTCTCTTCGTGGTCGTTCGTGGAGAGCCCGATTGCGGTTCTGACGGTCACTCCGTTGCATGACGCGCAGTTCACAGCGCGCTCTGTCACAGTGCAGTCGACTGCGGCTAGCGCCCCGACCAGGTATCTCGTCTTCGCTCCCGGGGACTATGCCCTGTCGCATCGCTCCACATACCTGACCGCGCCGACCACCCACGCGATCGTCACAAGCACGAGGAGCCCGGCTGCTGCGCAGGTCGACATCCAGGCAAACCCCGCCTTCGTGAAGCAGGTCCAGAAGGAACTCGACGACTATCTCGCCAAGTGCGTCACGCAAAAGGTGCTGCTGCCGACGGGATGCCCCATGGGCAAGCAGATCAACGACCGAATACAGGATGACCCCACCTGGTCAATGGTCACGTACCCGGTCGTAGCGGTCCGGCCAGGGTCCCCTGCCGGCGCCTGGCAGATGCCCTCGACAACCGGGGTTTCCCACCTGGTGGTCACGGTGAAGTCGATCTTCGACGGCACGGTGTCGACATTCGATGAGGATGTGCCATTTACCGTGCGCTACCTGATCACGCTGCCGGCCGACGGATCCCTGCTGATCACGGCGCAGTACGGCTGATCGCGTGCAGTCCTGCTCACACGATTATCCGCGCCGCGCCCGTTCTTCGAGCATGCGGTTGTAGTCGACCAGGTCCTGGTCGCCATCCCTGTCAGCTTTTCGATCGAGCCGTTTGGCCTCGCGTGTGTCACTTCGCGACCACATGATCGCCACGACGATGGCGAGTATCACGGTCGGTATCTCGCCAACGCTCCAGGCGATGCCTCCGCCAGCCTGCTGGTCAGCAATCGCGCTCGGGCCCCATGGCCGTCCCATGGCTCCGTACCAGTCGGAGAGCAGCAGGCCGGTGCCGGTCATCAGCGAGAGGCCGAAGAATGCGTGGAATGCCATCGTTGCCAGCAGCGTGAGCAGGCGCAGCGGATAGGGCGCGCGATAGGGAACCGGATCCACGCCGATCAGCGACTGCACGAACAGGTATCCCGTGACGAGGAAGTGCACGATCATCCACGTGTGGCCA
>JAODLU010000031.1 GCA_025464125.1 Microbacteriaceae bacterium
CTGCACCTCGGTGTTCCGATGGTTCCGACGACCGACTATATGAACACCATCGCCCCGGAGAACGAACCCGACTTTCCTGGCGACGAAGACATCGAGCGCCGGTACCGCGCCTGGATTCGCTGGAACGCAGCGATCACGGTGCACCGCGCGCAGCGCCCCGGTATCGCCGTCGGTGGCCACATCTCGACCTATGCGTCATCCGCTGCGCTCTATGAGGTCGGCAACAACCACTTCTTCCGCGGCGACAACGACCCGAGCGGTGGCGACCAGGTCTTCTACCAGGGCCATGCCTCCCCAGGCATGTATGCCCGTGCCTTTCTCGAGGGCAGGCTGACCACGACCCAGCTCGACGGATTCCGCCAGGAAAAGTCACACGCTGGCGGTGGTCTCAGCTCCTACCCGCATCCGCGGCTCATGCCCCGGTTCTGGCAGTTCCCCACAGTCTCGATGGGTCTTGGCCCGATCAACGCGATCTACCAGGCGCAGTCGAACAAATACCTGACCAACCGTGGAATCAAAGATGTGTCTGATGCCCAGGTCTGGGCGTTTCTCGGTGACGGCGAGATGGATGAGGTAGAGAGCCGCGGTGCACTCCAACTGGCAGCGAACGACGGCCTCGACAACCTGAATTTCGTCATCAACTGCAACCTGCAGCGCCTCGATGGCCCCGTGCGAGGCAATGGCAAGATCATCCAGGAACTCGAGAGCTTCTTCCGCGGTGCTGGCTGGAACGTCATCAAGGTGGTGTGGGGTCGCGAATGGGATGAACTGCTCGCGCGTGACACAGAGGGCGCCCTTCGCGACCTGATGAACCGCACCCCCGACGGCGACTACCAGACCTACAAGGCCGAGAGTGGTGCATATATTCGCGAGAACTTCTTCGGGCGCGACCCGCGCACCCTGGAGCTGGTGAAGAACTACACAGACGACCAGATCTGGAAGCTGAAGCGCGGTGGCCACGATTACCGCAAGGTCTACGCGGCATTCAAGGCTGCCCAGGAGCACAAGGGCCAGCCGACTGTCATCCTGGCGAAGACGGTGAAAGGTTACGGTCTCGGACCATCGTTCGAGGGCCGTAACGCCACTCACCAGATGAAGAAGCTCACGCTCGACAATCTCAAGCAGTTCCGCGATGAGATGCGCATCCCGATCACGGATGCCCAGCTGGAAGAAGATCCTTATCTCCCGCCGTACTACCACCCTGGCGAGAACGACGAGGCCATCCAGTACCTGCAGGAGCGTCGTCGCGCGCTCGGCGGTTATGTGCCGGAGCGCCAGAGCAGCCACGTTGCCATCACTCTTCCCGACGACTCGGCATACGCCATCGCCAGGAAGGGTTCTGGCAAGCAGGAGATCGCCACGACCATGGCGTTCGCACGCCTGCTGAAGGACCTGCTGAAAGACAAGGGCATCGGCCATCGCATCGTGCCGATCATCCCGGATGAGGCCCGCACGTTCGGCATGGACGCCTACTTTCCGACGGCCAAGATCTACAACCCGCAGGGGCAGCACTACATTTCTGTCGACCGCGAGCAGCTGCTCGCGTACAAGGAGAGCCCGCAGGGGCAGATCGTGCACGTCGGCATCAACGAGGCTGGCGGGTTCGCGGCCTTTACCGCTGCCGGCACCTCGTATGCGACACACGGCGAGCCGCTCATCCCGGTCTACGTGTTCTATTCGATGTTCGGGTTCCAGCGCACTGGTGACGCCATGTGGGCAGCCGGCGACCAGATGGCTCGCGGCTTCATCGTCGGAGCGACCGCCGGGCGCACCACTTTGACAGGCGAGGGGCTGCAGCACGCTGACGGCCACTCGATCCTGCTGGCCTCCACCAATCCTGCTGTCGTCGCTTATGACACCGCATACGGCTACGAACTGGGTCGCATCGTGCAGGCCGGGCTCGACCGCATGTACGGCGGGCAGCATCCAGACCCCAATGTCATGTACTACGTGACGGTCTACAACGAGCCGATAGTCCAGCCCGCTGAGCCGGAGAACCTCGACGTCGACGGCGTGCTTCGCGGCATCTACCACCTCAGGGTCGCGCCGATCCAGGGACCACGCGCACAACTGCTCGCCTCCGGAGTAGCGGTGCCGTGGGCACTCGAGGCACAGGAACTGCTCGCGAACGACTGGGGCGTCTCTGCAGACGTCTGGTCGGTCACGTCGTGGACCGAGCTGCGCCGCGACGGGCTCGCAGCTGTTGAACACAACTTCCTGCACCCGAGCGAAGAGCGTCGCATTCCGTACGTGACGAACAAGCTCTCCGGTGCCGAGGGGCCGTTCATCGCGGTCACCGACTTCATGCACGCGGTGTCCGACCAGATTCGCCAGTTCGTTCCCGGTGACTTCGCCACGCTCGGCGCCGATGACTTCGGATTCTCCGACACGCGCGCGGCGGCGCGCAGGTACTTCAAGATCGACGGCCCATCGCTCGTGGTGAAGACGCTCGAGTCACTCGTCGCACAGGGCAAGCTCGATCCGAGCATCCCGCAGCAGGCTATCGACCGTTACCAGCTGCACGACGTGACTGCCGGCACAACCGGTTCGGCCGGCGGGGAGAGCTAGGACTCCGCTCCTGCAACGACGATGGCAGCAGCAGTGAAAACCAAGGAGCAGACGCTCACGTGGCTCCGCAGCCTCTCCGGCGAACTCGCGACGGCCACGCTGAAACGGCTCGAAGATGAGTTGCCCTGGTACGGCGAGATGCCCCCGGGGCGCCGCTCGGCCGTGGGACTCGTGGCGCAGGCTGGCATCACCTCCTTCATCCACTGGTACGACGACCCCTCTTCGACGCCATGGATCGCGGCGGATGTATTCGGCACTGCCCCGCGTGAACTGCTCAGGTCCGTCAGCCTCACGCAGACCCTCCAGCTCATCAAGGTGACAGTCGAGGTCGTCGAGGAACGCGTCAAGGGCGCAGATTCGGTGCGGGAAGCGATCCTGCTCTACTCGCGCGAGATCGCGTTCGGGGCTGCGGATGTCTACGCCAGGGCGGCTGAGGCCCGCGGCCTCTGGGACGCCCGCCTCGAAGCCCTCGTCGTCGACTCGATCCTGAGCGGCGAATACGACGACGAACTGCCATCTCGCATCGCCGCTCTCGGCTGGCACGGGCACGGCGAGGTCTCGGTGCTTGTCGGAACCGCGCCTACGGTGCTGGATGTCGACATGCTTCGCCGAACTGCGCGCCACCTCGACGCAGACGTGCTTATCGGTGTGCAGGGCAACAGGCTCGTGCTCGTGATCGGCCGCGCGCATCCCACCCCTCTCGAAGACGAGCCGGAGGGGCCGACAAAGCTGATCCCATTCCTCGAGATCGCCACTGCACTCGAGCCAGGATTCGGAGAAGGGCACCTCGTGCTCGGTCACGAGGTTGCATCCCTCGTCGAGGCAGCACGCAGCGCCAAGGCGGCACTCGCCGGGTTCGCGGTGGCACGCTCGTGGCGCAAGGCCCCGCGGCCCACCCTCGCCGACGACTTGCTGCCCGAGCGAGCCCTCGCCGGAGACGCACTGGCCCGGTCGACGCTCATCAACCGCATCTACAAGCCACTGCAGTCCCACTCGACCGAACTGCTCGCAACACTCTGGTGCTACCTCGACAACGGACGGTCACTCGAGGCGACCGCACGCGAGTTGTTCGTGCACCCGAACACTGTGCGCTACCGCCTGAAGCGCGTCTCAGAGGTGATCGGCTGGGACGCCACAGGGGCACGCGAATCGCTCATCCTGCAGGCCGCGCTCATCGTCGGCTCAATCGCAGAGCCCGACGGTCCGCTGCGCAGGCGCTGAGCCGGTTCGTTCGCGAGAAGCCTCGTCGCTCGTTAACGACGCCGCGACGGGATTTTGTGATCCCGTCGCGAGCGCCGTTTGCGGCCGGGTGGAGAGACCCGGCCGAAATTCAGGCGGCTGCCAGTGCCCGCCTCGGCACAGTGACAAGGTGACGCGGGTACGCGGCAACGGTGATGAAGGTCGGGAAGTCTGTCTCGAGTGTCACCTTGCCGAATACCTCAGCTGCCTGCGCGAAACGATTGCCAGCGGCGCGGTCGGACTGCAGGATGCGCTCCACCTCGGCCGTCACGAGTGCCCGAGTGACCGGGCTGCCCTCGACAGTCACCGTGCGGTGATGGATCCACTGCCACAGCTGTGCGCGGCTGAGCTCAGCGGTGGCGGCATCCTCGATTCGGTCATCGATCGCGACGGCACCAACCCCACGCAGCCATGCCTCGATGTAGCGGAGGGCGCTCGACACGTTCGCCCGCACTCCGGCGTCGGTCACCTGGCCGTCGACCGTGAGGTCGAGCAGGTCGGCAGCGGTTACGGTCACGTCGTCGCGCTGGCGGTCGAGCTGGTCGGTGCGGCCATCGAGCACGGCGTCGAACTCGGCGAGAGCCGTGCCTACCAGCCCAGGATGCGCGACCCAGGTGCCATCGAAACCATCGCTTGCCTCACGGCGCTTGTCAGCCGCGACGACTGCGAGTCCCTCGACGCCCGCACGCTCAGGAATGTGCGTTGCGAGACCGCCGATGGCGTACGCCCCCCTGCGGTGGCAGGTCGACACCAGTAGTTCGGTGTACGCACGCAGGAACGGCGTGGTCATGGTGATAGCTGAGCGATCGGGAAGGGTGAATGAGACCCCGCGGCCGCGGAAGTTCTTGATGATGCTGAAGATGTAATCCCAGCGGGCGGCGTTGAGCCCGGCGCAGTGGTCACGCAGTTCGTAGAGAATCTCTTCCATCTCGAACGCGGCAGGGATCGTCTCGATCTGCACGGTCGCGCGAATCGTGCCGCGGTCGAGACCGAGCTCTGCCTCAGCAGCGCTGAAGACGTCGTCCCACAGGCGCGCCTCCAGGTGGTTCTCTAGTTTCGGAAGGTAGAAGTACGGCCCGCTGCCAGCCGCCACGAGCGCCGCGGCATTGTGAAAGAAGTAAAGACCGAAATCGACGAGAGTCGCGGAGGCCGGCGAGGACTGGCCAGCACGGTCGACGTAGCGGAGGTGCTTCTCCGCCAGGTGCCACCCGCGTGGACGCATCGCGATCGTCGGACGGTCCGTGGTGCGCGAGCGAATAGCGTCGTGCAGCGCGATCTGCCCGCCGATGATGTTGCTCCAGGTGGGGCTGAGCGCATCTTCGAAGTCGGCGATCCAGACCTGCGCGTCTGAGGCAAGAGCCTCGGCAGCTGAGTGTGCATCAGCCGGGGACGTCAGTTCGACCCTGCGGTCTTCGAGCCCTGGACCGGCGCCAGCCACGCGCCAGTCGGCATCGTTGCGCACGCCTTCGGTCCCGGCCAGGAAATGCAGGTTGTGTCCGAGGTCGATCTCGGTGCGCGAGTGCATGCGGGCAGCAAGGCGTTCATGCCTGCGCCCGGCGAACGCGTCGTGCAGGCGGGTGAGGAAGCCCAGGGCTTCCGGTGTGAGAATCTCGTCGAAACGGGGCTCGACAGTGCCGCGCACCTCGATCCGTGTGGGGCTGGTCATTGTCCTGTACTCCTCTCCTGAGTGCGGTTGTGCGCGTATTCGCCTGAGCGCGAATTCGGCCTTAACCCACTCTCCACCGGGGCAGCTCGGTTCTTCTGGCCAAACGTCCCCAGAAGATTTGCTGTTATTCTGCTCAGCACAAGAAGAAGGGCGGACCGGCGATGACTCCGGCTACGACGACCACTGGCGGCACCGGTCACGGCGACCATGACGATGACGTGATGGATGCGCTCACGATCGGCAGGCGCATCCGGCAATTCCGCACAGAGCGCGGCCTGACCCTCGACGACCTGGGTTCGGCCCTCGACCGTGCAGCAAGCCAGGTGTCGGTGATCGAAAACGGCAAGCGCGAACTCAAGCTCAGCGAATTGCAACGCCTCGCGAAAGCGCTGGGCGTCACCCTCGACGAACTGCTGAGCCCCGAGGCTCCCACCGAGCGGGCAGCCCTCGAGATCGCCCTCGAGCGCGCGCAGCGGGGGCCGCTCTACTCATCGCTCCCCCTGCCAGCCCTCCCCGTGCGCAAGACCCTCAGCGACGACGCAATCAAGACGATCCTCGGTTTGCACGATGAACTCGAACGCCTGCACCGTGAGCGCGCGGCGACGCCCGAAGAGGCACGCAGGGCCAACACTGAGCTGCGCCAGGAGATGCGCAAGCGCAACAACTACTTTCCGGAGCTCGAGACGACTGCTCGCGAACTCCTGGCGGCCGTCGGCCACGCAGGTGGTCCGCTGTCGCAGCGCGTTGCTGGCGACCTGGCCACCCATCTGGGGTTCTCGCTGCACTATGTGCACGACCTGCCAAAGTCCACCCGCAGTGTCACGGACCTGAAGAACGTGCGCATCTACCTCTCAGTGCAGACCGGCCACAGTGACCCGCGCTCGACCCTGCTGCAAGCCATCGCGACCCATGTGCTCGGTTTCGATGAGCCGGCCAACTACGAAGACTTCCTGCGCAACAGGGTCGAAAGCAACTACCTTGCCGCAGCAATGCTCGTGCCGGAGCAGTCGGCGGTCAAATTTTTGAACGAGGCGAAGGATCGGCGCGAACTCTCGGTCGAAGACCTGCGCGACGCCTTCGCCGTGCCATATGAGACCGCAGCCCACAGGTTTACGAACCTGGCCACACAGCATCTCGGCATCCCGGTGCATTTTCTCAAAGTGCACGAGAGCGGCACGATCTCCAAGGCCTACGAGAACGACTCAGTGACATTCCCGACGGATGCCCTTGGTGCAGTAGAGGGACAGGTCGTCTGCCGCTACTGGAGCGCCCGCCGCGCATTCGACGTGGACGACAGGTTCAGCCCGTACCACCAGTACACCGACAAGCCGGTGGGCACATATTGGTGCACCTCGCGCATCCAGTCCAGCGCACGCGGGGACTTCTCTGTGAGCGTTGGCACGCCGTTCGCGCACACGAAATGGTTTCGCGGACGAGACACGACCAATCGCTTCACCTCTACCTGCCCTGACGAATCGTGCTGCCGCAGGCCCCCGACGGCCCTGTCCGCCCGCTGGGAGAAGCAGTCGCTGCCGACCGCCCGGCTCAACACGTCCCTGCTTGCCGCGATGCCGAGCACCGGGTTCTCGGGCATCGACAACACCGAGGTGTACGAGTTCCTGGACGCACACGCTCCGGTTTGAGGCGGCCCACGGCACGGCCGTGCCTGTGCCGCATACCGCGAGCGCGGCCTGTTCGGTGAGTTGCTGCCCGTTTAGGGACAGCGGAACGTCGCTCGAGCAGCGCCACCTGCTTCGTCCGGCGCGGCTGGGCCGCTGGCGGGCAGCGCGCAACAGGACACAACCTCCAAAGGATCCGCCGGTTATTAGTCTGGGTCTACAGCACGCTGCCCCCAATGTCTTTAGGAGACTGAATACGTGATTGTTGTCGTCTGCCCCGGCCAGGGCTCCCAGACCCCCGGATTTCTCGAGCCGTGGCTGGGTGAGAGCCGGTTCCGCGAGCAGCTGGAGTCGATATCGGATGCCGTCGGCATCGACCTCGTCGCACACGGAACGGTGTCTGACGCTGACACCATCCGCGACACCGCCATTGCCCAGCCGCTGATCGTTGCCGCAGGGCTGCTGACCCTTGGCGCGCTCCTCGAGGGCCGCCGTGACAGGATCGGCGGCGTTGCCGGCCATTCCGTCGGTGAGCTGACCGCTGCGGCTGCCGCCGGCATCCTCTCGGAGACCGATGCGATGACCCTTGTACGCGAGCGGGGCATTGCGATGGCGCACGCTGCCTCCCTCGTGCAGACGGGCATGAGCGCGGTTATCGGCGGTGTCGAGGCTGACCTCCTCGCGAAACTCGATGGACTGGGCCTCGAGCCTGCCAACTTCAACGGCGGCGGCCAGATCGTGGTCGCCGGTGAATTGCCTGCGCTCGAAGCTCTGAAAGATGCCCCCCCTGCAGGCGCCCGCGTCATCCCGCTGCAGGTCGCTGGCGCATTTCACACCCGTTTCATGGCGCCGGCCGTCGATCATCTCCGTGAGGTGGCGGCGAGTCTTGACAGCCACGACCCTTCGCTCACAATTTGGACCAACCACGACGGTTCGACAGTGCAGAGCGGTGCGGCCTTCCTCGACCTGCTCGTCGGCCAGGTCTCGTCGCCGGTACGGTGGGACAAGACCATGGACGCGTTCGCGGCCGCTGGCGTCACCGGCATCATCGAGGTCGCGCCGGCCGGGGCCCTCGTCGGCCTCGCCAAGCGCGGGCTGAAGGGCGTGCCCACAGTGGCCGTCAAGACTCCGGACGATCTCGCCGCGGCGTTCGACCTGATCGATGGGAAGTCATGAGCCAGCCAGTCCTCAAGCAGTCGAAAGGTGTCGAGTTCACTCGCATCTACAGCTACGGTGCAGCCCGTGGCGACCTCGTGGTTCCGAACTCGGATCTTGTCGGCCCGATCGACTCGAGCGACGAATGGATCCAGCAGCGCACCGGAATCATTACCCGCACCAGGGCCTCGGCCGGCATCCTCGCGATCGATCTCGCTGAGACCGCGGCCCGCGAGGCCATCGAGAAGTCGGGCATCGCACCGGACCTGATCGACCTCGTGGTCATCGGAACGATCGGCAACGTGCAACAGACCCCGTCCATGGCCGCCGTCATCGCGGATCGGGTTGGCGCGAATCCAGCTGCCGCATACGACAGCAACGCAGCGTGCGCCGGTTTCAGCTACGCGCTCACCCAGGCAGACGCACTCATCCGCTCCGGGGCTGCGCACTACGCGCTGGTTATCGGTGCGGAAAAGCTGTCTGACTCGGTCGACCCGACCGACCGCTCGATTTCGTTCCTGCTCGGAGACGGCGCTGGCGCAGTTGTAGTCGGTCCAAGCGATGAGCCGGGCATCGCCGCTCCTGTCTGGGGTTCGGATGGTTCGAAGGCCGGCGCTGTGGGCATGAACTCGACGCTCATCGACTACCGGGACAACGGCGCAGCCTGGCCCACCCTCCGCCAGGAGGGCCAGACGGTCTTCCGCTGGGCGGTATGGGAGATGGCAAAGGTTGCTCGTGAGGCTCTCGAACGTGCAGGCATCACCGCCGCGGACCTCGCAGCCTTCGTGCCACACCAGGCGAACATGCGCATCATCGACGAGCTCGCGAAGCAGCTGAACCTGCCGGACACTGTGCTGATCGGCCGGGATATCGAGACGACCGGCAACACGTCGGCCGCATCCATTCCGCTGGCAACGCACCGCCTTCTCGCCGAGCATCCCGAACTGAGCGGCGGACTGCTGTTGCAGATCGGCTTCGGCGCAGGGCTCGTCTTCGGCGCCCAGGTAGTACGCCTCCCGTAAGATAATCAACGGTCAAATCGACACCCCCAAGAGGAGAAACACATGGCACTGTCCACCGAAGAGGTCCTGGCAGGTCTCGCAGAGCTCATCAATGACGAAACCGGAATCGCCACAGACTCAGTCGAGCTGGGCAAGTCGTTCACCGACGACCTCGACATCGACTCGATCTCGATGATGACCATCGTTGTCAACGCCGAAGAGAAGTTCGACGTGAAGATCCCAGACGAAGAGGTCAAAAACCTCAAGACGGTCGGCGACGCCGTCAGCTTCATCACCAGCGCACAGGGCTAAAAGCAGCACAACCGTGGCAGGCCAGCCTTGGCAGTCGCCCTGGCTGGCCCATCCCGCACGAAGACTTTGTCTTCGATCCACACGAGAGATGCCGTTATGAGTAAGAAGATCGTTGTCACCGGGGTCGGCATGACCACCCCGATCGGTGGCACCTCGCCTGAGACGTGGGATGCGCTGCTCGCTGGCGCGTCTGGCGCACGTCCCCTCGAACAGGAGTGGGTGGCCAAATACGAGCTGCCCGTCACGTTCGCGGCGCAGGCGAAGGTGCCAGCCGCAGACGTTCTCGAGCGCATCGAAACCAAGCGGCTCGACCCTGGCAGCCAGTTCGCGCTCATCGCTGCCCGCGAGGCGTGGGCGGATGCCGGGTCCCCCGACGTCGACCCCACTCGCCTCGCCGTGGATTACGCCACCGGCATAGGCGGTGTCTGGACCCTGCTCGACGCGTGGGACACGCTGCGCGAACGCGGACCCCGTCGCGTGCTCCCCATGACCGTGCCGATGCTCATGCCGAACGGCCCGGCCGCGGCGATCAGCATGGCCCTCGGCGCCCGCGGCGGCGCGCGCACTGTCGTTTCGGCGTGCGCATCCGGCACCGAGTCGATCACCAACGCCTATGACCACCTGCAGGCGGGCCTTGCGGACGTGATCATCGCCGGTGGTACTGAGGCTGCAATCCACCCGCTGCCGATCAGCGCATTCGCGTCGATGCAGGCGTTGTCGAAGCGCAATGATGACCCTTCGACGGCATCACGCCCATACGACATCAGCCGCGATGGCTTCGTGCTCGGCGAGGGCGCAGGAGCGCTCGTGCTCGAGACCGAGGAGCACGCGCTGGCTCGCGGCGCACGCATCTACGCCGAGATCGCCGGTGGTTCTGTGACAAGCGATTCGTACCACATCACGGCACCTGACCCTGAGGGCTCGGCAGCTGCCAGGGCGATGAAGGCCGCGATCGAGCAGGCGGGCGGCAGTCTTGCCGAGGTCTCGCACATCAACGCGCACGCGACGAGCACGCCGGTCGGCGACATCGCGGAATACAAGGCGCTGCTGCGCATCTTCGGCGACCTGCTGCCCGGCATCCCGGTTTCAGCGACCAAGGGCGCGACAGGTCACCTGCTTGGCGGCACTGGCGCTGTCGAGGCGATCTTCACGATCCTGGCGCTCTACAACCGCATCGCTCCCCCGACGATCAACCTCACCGAGCAGGACCCGGAGATCCCGCTCGATGTGGTCACCTCGCCGCGCGCTCTCGGCGATGGCCCGCTGCTCGCGATCAGCAACTCCTTCGGGTTCGGCGGTCACAACGCCGTTCTCGCCTTCCGGAGCGTGTAGTCGTCCGCGACTTTGGTTAGTTATGCGCATTGCGATTGTCAGTGACTACTTTCTCGACTACGTCGGGGGCGCCCAGACATCGATGAGGCAGCAGCAGCTGGCGCTTGAGGAGGCCGGCCATACCGTCGTGATGGTCTCCGCGTCGCACAGGCTCGTTGGTGCGCGCGTCAGGCCGGTAGCCGATGGGGTGCAGCTGAGACCGAACTACACGATTCCCGGGTTGCAGCTGCCGATCATCCCGAACAATGCCAGC